>JAOAPJ010000233.1 GCA_025462805.1 Acidobacteriaceae bacterium | reverse complement strand
GGCTCCCCGGGGTGGCCGGGAGGATTGTAATCGATTACAACCCGCCAGTCTTCAATTTACAAGCGTTTGTCTGCAATCTCGTTTGGCCCTAAATGGGAGGGTAGCGCGGATGCCCGCACGGGTTATGCTCTGTCTGAGCCGGCAACCCAGGGTTCTCGCAACCGTCAGAGATCGTCGTGTGAGATTCCGGACCCGCTTGGGGGCAGATGAACATCCAGGCCGTCGCCGATAAAGCACGCGTCTCCACCGCAACGGTATCGCGCACGATCAACGGATCGAGTAAGGTCGCACCGAAGACCGCGGAGCGGGTGCGCCGCGCCATCGAGGCGTTGAACTACTACCCGAACACCAATGCGCGCGCCCTGGGATCCGGGCGCAGCCGTATCTTCGGACTGATCATCTCCGACATAACCAACCCGTTTTTTCCGGAGCTGGTGAAGTGCTTCGAAGACCAGGCAGTGCGCAACGGCTACGAGGTGATCGTGGCCAACACCGGATATAGCCCGGAGCGCACAGAGATCTGTGTGCAGCGCATGCTGGAGCGCAAGGTGGACGGCGTCGCGGTGATGACCTCGGAGATGGGCGCTCACCTGATCGATCGCCTGCACAGCCGGCAGATCCCGATGGTCTTTCTCGACACCGGCGACCCGGCCAACGGCATCAGCAACATCCTGGTCGACTACACCGCCGGTGTGGACGCTGCGGTGGAACACATTGTCACGCTTGGCCACACCAGGATCGCGTTTATCAGCGGCCCGCTGGACCTGGCCTCCGCGCGTACGCGGCGCGATGCCCTGCTCGCTTCACTGAAGCGGAACGGCATCCCCAGCAAGTCTGCCCTGATCGAAGAGGGGAACCATCGCATTGACGGCGGGCGCGCAGCGATGGAACGTCTGCTCGAGAAGAAGGCTCCGCCGACCGCAGTGCTTGCCTCGAACGACCTGACCGCGATCGGAGCGATAGGCGCACTGCACCGCAAGGGGCTGCGCGTGCCCGAGGACGTTTCCGTGGTCGGGTTCGACGATATCGAGATCAGCGAGTTCCTGCACCCGGCGCTGACCACGGTGCGGCTCTCCCGGGCGGCCATCGCCGACCGGGCTTTTCAGGCGCTGTTTCGAGCGGGCAGGCGCGATATGCCACCACAGCCCGCGCTCGAGTACGAGATCCGGCCCGAGCTGATCGTGCGCGACTCCACGGCGGCGCCGCTCACTCGCCGCCAGAAATAAACGTTTATCAGTTTGTTGCGTTCTGCACCGACTGGGATAAGAGCAGCAGGATTCAGGGGACGCGGGCTACGGTACCATCGGCCGGCTCAAGGGGCAGCGCCCGTTGCCGCCGCGCGCGCCAGAACTGATATGACAGGAGACGGCGCCAGCCCGGCCGCTGGTTCACATACCAGCGCACGAGCTCAGGTGCGTCCCATGGCACATCGTGGTAAGCGCTCCTGAGGAACGCGCTCGTAGGATCCCGCTGCCATTCCTGGGGAAAGAGTGCAAATGTGCGCAAGGTGGTGACACACGGCCGCGGCCGCACGGCCTTGCCCAGGATGGCAGCAAAGGCGGCAGCGGCCAGGTCCTTGCCGTGGCCCAGAGCCAGGTGCGCGGTCTGCGTGGCACGCCTGTTCATCTCGATCAGCCAAGGCGTGCCGGTCTGCTCATCGAGGATGAAATCGAGCCCATAGAAACCGGATAGCTGGAGGCGCGCCGCGAGGACGCGGGCGGCGTGGTCCATGGCGGTGTTCTGGATGCGGCGGAGCACGGTGGAGGGCCCATGTTGATAGAGGGTTGCCACCACCTCGACGGTGATGCTGGCCAGCACCTCCCCCTTCCAGCAGAAGATGGCGCTGTTCGCGTCCGAGCCGACAACCGCCTGCTGGACGCTGATCTCGGGCCGAGCCCTTCGTAAGAGGCAATCTATCTGCGTCGGATTGCGATCCACGGCGAAACACTTCAGGGCGCGCAGTGGATGAGGCAAAGCGCTCAGCGCATGCAAGGCTGCCTCGGCTTCATTGTGGTTACGAATAAGCCGAACGCCCATACCGCCGGAGGTGCCGTCAGCCTTGAGATACGCAGGAAAGCCATAGGTTTGCAGCCAGGTCCGCAACTGCTCGGCCGACTGCACACGCGAATGCGGCGGCACCGCCAAATGCCCCTCTGCGGCGATCTCGAGGACGGAGGTGCGCGATGTGAGCTCCCGAAGTTGAGCGGGGGGGCCAAGAGACCGCTCGATGAGCGCACCGATGGTGTCGAGCTGCCGGTCGGGCGTGGCTCGCTCTGCCAACTGCTGCAGCCGGAGAGTGGCCAGATCGTCACAGGGAACAATGAGATCAGGAGCGGCGGCGAGGACTGCCGCTTCCAGGGACACCAGGGGCTTGAAGACGACGTACGGGAAATGATCGGAGCAGGCGTTGGTGAGCAGGAGGGGATGCTCCCGCGGAGACCAGAGGCTGATGCGGCAGCCGGATGCGTGAAGCGCGAGTCCGAGCCTTGCGGCGGTGGGCCAGCGTTGCGTAGCCAGCATCAGAACGTGCGGCTGCACTCCGGATTGAGACGGGTCACCCATGGCAGACAGAGAAACAGGCTAATACCACAATGGCCCAGATCAGGAACAGCAATATTGCAGGCGGGTGCGAATTTTCAGTAATGTGTCCCGCCGTGGTTCTATCATCAGCCGCGCCGGCCCGCGTGGCGACCCGGTACTGCGAAATTCCTGCTGCTCGTAACCCATGATGGGGATAACCCGCGGTACGTGACGCTCTCAGTTTTGCTTACGTCCTTAAGACATTTTCCGGCAGACTAGACCTTCCTCCGCGGCAAAATCTCGCAGTCTGGATAGATCAATGCAGCGTACTGAAGTCGCCATCGTTGGCGCCGGCCCTTACGGCTTATCCCTGGCCGCCCATCTCCGCCACGCGGGGGTACCGTTCCGTATTGCCGGCAAAGCGATGGAGACGTGGACCGAGCAGATGCCGGAAGGCATGTTGCTGAAGAGCGATGGATTCGCCAGCGATCTCTCCGATCCGAGGGGCAGCTTCCGCCTGGAGCACTACTGTGCGGAGAAGGAAGTTCCATACCATGCCACCTGCATACCGGTAGCACTCGAGACCTTCTCGAACTACGGGCTGGAGTTTCAGCGCCGCATGGTTCCTGAGTTGGAAGACGCGAAAGTTGCCGCCCTGGAGCGTCGGGATGGCGAGTTCTACGTGACACTCAGCACGGGCGAGACATTCGTTGCCGGGCGTGTGGTGCTGGCTGTAGGTATCTCGCACTATCCGTGGATACCACCTGTGCTGAGTGGGCTGACGGGAGACCTCATTCACCACTCTTCCGAGGTCCGGTTTCCAGCAGCTTTCGCAGGCCTCAAGGTTGCGGTGATAGGTAGCGGAGCGTCGGCTATCGACATTGCTGCGCTGCTGCAGGAGTCGGGCGCCGATGTAACCATGCTGGCGCGGCGCCATGCTCTGAAGTTCCACGATCAGCCGACGGCCCGGACTCGCTCTGCCTGGGAGAGGCTGCGCCGTCCCAGCTCCGGGCTCGGACCAGGTTGGAAGTCGCGGCTGATGACCGAATTCCCTCACTTGTTCCGGCTTCTTCCTGCACGGAAACGATTGGACCTGCTGCGACGTCTGCTGGGCCCCTCCGGGGGCTGGTGCATGCGTGAGCGCATCGAAGGCAAGGTTCGCGTGCTGACTGGCGTGACTGCGCGTGCCGCCGAGGTGCGCGATGGGCAGGTATCCATGGAGTTTGCGAGGAAGGACGGCTCGATCGGGCAGCTGAGCTTCGATCGCGTGATTGCTGCGACTGGCTACCATGTCGATCTGCGCCGCCTGCCATTCGTGAATCAGGAGCTGGTGCGGCAGATCCGGAGTGTCGAGAACATGCCCGTGCTCTCCCGTCACTTCGAGAGCAGCATCCCCGGTCTTTACTTCGTGGGCATCTCCTCAGCTCTAAGCTTCGGCCCGATGATGCGATTCGCTTACGGCTCTGCCTATACGGCGAAGCGCCTGGAGCGGCACCTCGCTTCCGTGTGCCG
>JAOAPJ010000455.1 GCA_025462805.1 Acidobacteriaceae bacterium | reverse complement strand
TCACCCCGCTGCTCAGCGCGGACCAACGCGTAGGCTGCTGCTCCGCGGTCAAACCAGTCACGTTTCTTGCGTTGACGAATTGCCATATCTCTAGAATTTTCGCGAGATTCGCCTTTGTGGCGGTCTCAACCCACCCGGAGTCATGTGCCCCCTGAGAGCTGCCGTATCGCGCCATTGTTGCGTGAACACTTCTGGGCTGACCTGTCGAATGCGATGAAAAGAGTCGTCGTCAAATTTATCGACTCGCACTAATTGTCCTATAAACTTGACGAATGTATCACTTCTGCATCTGTCTCGGGAAATACTCGTTTCTCATTACTGGAAACAACAAGTGCACACGGGCTCCCGATATCGAGGCATAGCAAGATACTTAATTTCAACTGTTTTCGTTGTTGCTATGGACGATGAGAGACGGGCCGCGATCGTCATGCCGGGGAGAACATAAATGGGCTTGATCGACACTTCGTTAGAGGTTTTAAAGCTGGCTTCCAAAATAGCCAACCCGGAATTGGTACAAGCTGCGACACGGGCGAACATCGAAGCTCTTGAGCTAAGTGGCAAGAATCTCGAACTCCGCCAACGCGCGGAAGAACTTGAGAACCAGGTCAAGGAGCTTAAGGCTCAACTGCTACTCACTGAAGAGGTCTTCAGAGAGGGTGATCTTGTCTTCCGTGAGGGTGAACAGCGTGGCTACTGTTCGCGGTGCTGGGATGTCGAACGCAAACTCGTCCACATAGTTAGCATGGGAGCCGGTGGGCGAAGTGGGCACAACGGTTGCCCGCAATGCAAGACCTTCTACAACTTCGGGCACGTGGGGAACCCGCGCATGAAGTAGCGCGCGAGGGCTGGTTGCGGTTTTCAGTCCGCTCTTCCCTTCCGGAATTTAACCCGACGTTTCTCCCTCTTGATCCTAGGGTTGCCGACAGCCTTCTTTCTGCATTAGCGGTCTCCGGTCGGTGCGGCGGTGATTTGATAAACCTGAAACGGTCAAACCACAAGCTGACGTAGCTCAGTTGGTAGAACAACCGATTCGTAATTTGCAAATCCTCCCACATTATCAACAGCTTACACTCGTGAGGGCGCGTCAGACGCGTGTTCCAGCCCCACTATTCGTGCGGGCTGCCGTTGAGTCGTGAGCTAACACGAGAGAAACACGAGAGACTTTTCGCCGTTGTGAGGCCTTCGCTGGCAGCTGATTCCACATCGTACCGGAAAGACGAATGAGCTCGATTTACGCTTGATTCGTGCGCAGGGTAGTTTTCTTGTGGACTGCCGCCGCTCAGGCCCTGTTTGACTCAGAATTTCTTGATTATCCGGCCAGCTAGATTATTAAGATCGAGTGCACCACCAATGGATTCCCGAACATCCAGCCGGAGGCTTTTGCCGGCTTGATGGCATCGAGCATCAGCCGGAGAGGCTCGATGATAGGAACTACACCCGGGTCTTCTCATCCTCATGGCTCTTGGTTTCCTCTTCGGCATCTCCTCGAACACACCAATGATAATTGAGACTTGGTGTAGTCGGCATATTCGTTGAAAATGCGATGTTAAATCGCTGCCGGATTGAGACATCCTTCTCCCGAGTTTGCAAGCTGAAACGTTCGTAATTTCCTAGGGTTTGAAGTGTGGCCACAAGTGTCTGAACCTGGCCGGATCAGATATCCACTGAATGGACTCTGGATCCCGGGGGAAGTGTTCGTAGATTGGTAGAGCAGGCGAAAGCCTGAGGTCGGGATATTGGCGTGCATTTCTCTGTTCCAGTTTGCAGGGCAGGTAGGTTGGGTTCGCTTCCCAATGGATCTCACCATCGGCCTCGATTAACGGAAACCACGCAAGTCCGCAGTGCGTACGCATCTGTGTGTAATCGAAGCCGTATTGACGATCGCACCAGGCGCCAAAGATCAGCTTGGAATTCAAGTCGGCATTGACCACATAGTGTGCCCACCCTGGAGGCATAACAACTCTTTCGCCCGGCCCAGCTTCGATTGCCACACAACAACCTGGATCGTTTCCCGATTTTTCCTGTCCATAGATAATCGCGCGCCCCTCCCAAATCTCAAACAATTCTGGGGTTGACCATCCGCAGTGAGGGGAGATAGCGTGCACGTGTCCTTGGCTGCGAACAGGTTCTTCACCGAGCTTCCCGCTTGCGTACATCACAATTCCAAAGAGCAACATCCGCCTCTTGAGTTCTTCGCGATCTTGGAGACGTCCGACGTCCATCGCGATTGCATATACAGGATCAGGTCCAGCGCAGTTCGGATCGCGGAGGCTCGGGCGAATGGCAGCGAGGGATCGGTACTCCAGCTTCGGCCCAAACATTCCAACGCCGTATTCGAATCTCATCGAGTCTGTCAGAAATTCGATATCAAGACCGATATAAAGAGGAGAGCGAGACGAGGATCGGAAAATGCGGGACGTCACTTCTCGCCCCTTACGAGCGCAGCTCTGCCATCGACATTCAGAAGGTGGGCACTAAAACCGAGCTTGTGAATTGATTCGTAGTCGTGACCGGCATCGCTTGGCCAGCATGCTACAAATCTGAGGGGCTCTTTGGAGATGTTTGCCACTCTGTGCGCAGTGTGTGGGGGAATGAAATGCAAGCTGCCGGAAGACATTCCTTCCATACGTGTCTCGCGATTTTCATTCATTAGAATCAGAGCGCCTTCTCCAGCGACTGTTCCGTAGTATTCGGTGCGATTGCGTTTCAAATGAAAGTGGCCATGCGTCATGAAGTACTCAGAATCCACCTGTCCTGGTTCGATAACTGTAGAGCCCCAAAACAGCGCACCTTCGGTACCTTCGGAAACTGGACACCACGCCTGAACTCGATAGACCACCGTATTTGGATCCATCGCGCGCCGCGCCTCTTCGTTGGTAAAAATTCCTTGCAATTGGCCCAGCGTCTTTACGCTTTCGCGGACTTGCGCGTCGGGTAGCAGGAGGCCTTTCGCCCAATCCACTTGCATCATTTGTCTCACTCCAAGCTGCGGTTCCTGAACTGCTGTTGTCACTTATCTTTATTCGTCTTCGATAGAGATTGGATCACCGTAACCTGGTAACCAAGGCTAAATCGCCATTGATGATCCTGAGATCGAAAGGAGCAGAGATCGTCATTGCAGAATGACATCAACTTGAAACTTGGACACGGCGACAGCTAAGTCCCAATACCGCCGCCGCTGGAGTCGACAGGTTTCAAAAGATGACCTTCAGCGAGAATTGCTCCTGTCGTGCGGTACCAGTACCGACCAAACTTGAGTTCGCGCTGGCAATGGTTTGGCCTATCTTGCCAAAATTAGTGTTTATGAATTCTCCATTTGGGTTCTGCGGCGTCACAGCAGCCCCTGCTGCGCAACCTGGCCCCGGAGTCGTCACCGGTGCTGCGATTTTGGAACAAATACCGACGTCAGGATTGCTGAAGTTTGGATGGTTCAAAATATTGAAGAAGTCTGCCCGGAATTGCACCGTCACTCTTTCGGTCACAGGGAAATTCTTCATTGCGGAGAAATCCCACTGAAAGAACCCCGGCCCCCGAAGAGCATTGCGTCCTACATCCCCCAAACCCTTGCCAGGAGTCCCATCGAAATTAGGATTGACCTGAAATGCGCTGACATTGTAGCTGGAATAGGGCCAATTGAAGTTGGAAAGCTTCAGCGCTTGCCCTGTGTAATCAGGCCGAACTGGAAGGCCAAAAAAGCCGCTGATCAATTGCACATTCACCGGTCCCCCAGAGCGGGCTTGTACAATACTGGATGCCTGCCATCCACCAAGTACGCCAGCCATAAGCGAGTTGGTGCCCTTCAGATCGGGCAAACTGTAAACTACGCTTCCAGTCGCATTGTGCCGGATATCCCAGTCGCCATTTCCGCGATCAAAGTTTGGATTGTATGGGTCCGAAAATCCGCCGAACACATTCACCATATCGTCAATTTCGTGCGACCAGGTGTAATTTCCTTCCAGGTTGAGCCGGCCAGCATGACGGCGCAATTGTACCTGCAAAGCGTGATAGCTCGAATTGAGCTCATCCGAATTTAGGTTTTCATTAGCGA
>JAOAPJ010000136.1 GCA_025462805.1 Acidobacteriaceae bacterium | reverse complement strand
CTGGCGCTGGCAAGCCGCTTCCGCAGACTCCACTGGGCCCGCTTTTGGCCGGTGAGCTTTGCCGGGCTGGCGGCCTTCATCGTGCTGCGTGCGGATCCGGAGAACTGGCCGCTGGGGCCGCGTCCGTTCTGGGGAAGCTTCTTTGCCCCGGACGTGGTGGTGCATCGCGCGGCAGCGCTGCTGATCCTGGCCTTCGCCGCCTTCGAGTGTGCGGTGCAGGCGGGGCGGCTGCGCACACGCTGGGCGCGGTATGCCTTTCCGCTGATGTGCGCGGTGGGAGCGGCGCTGCTGCTGACCCACACTCATGGGTCGGCCGATGCAAAGGAACAGTTGCTGGTGCAGATGAATCACAGCGCGCTGGCGCTGTTTGGCGTGGTCGCCGGCTGGGCGCGGTGGCTGGAACTGCGGCTGCCGGAGCGCGGCCGCGAGCGCACGATGGCGGGCTACGTATGGCCGCTGGCACTGATGCTGGTGGGCGTGGTGCTGCTGAATTACCGCGAGATATAGTGCCGTATGCGGCCTTTTCCTGCCGCTGCGCGTCTTCCGTTCAGCGACAGAAGCGACTGGCCCGGCCTGCGAGCAGGCGCGCGGTACGGTGGCTGCGATACATTGGAGGGTTGTGCCGGGACCGGTAAGCGCCCTCCTTGGGCCTAGCTCTCCTTGAGGTTGTTCATGACATTGTCCTTCTCCTCCCCTGCGCGCGCATGGGCCGCGCTGTTCGCCGCTGCTGTTGCTCTCTTCCTCTTCGCTACACCTTCCCTGCCGGCGCAGCGACTGCCGGACGCGGTGCGCCCGGAGCATTACGCGCTGAACCTGACACCGAACATCAACAAGGCGACCTTTGCCGGTGACGAGAGCATCGATGTGACGATCAAGCAGCCGGTGAACTCGATCACCGTGAACGCGGCGGAGCTGCAGTTTCAGTCGGTGAGCGTGAACGCGGGTGGCCGCGAGATGAAGGCAGAGGTCACGCTGGACGAGGCGAAACAGCAGGCGACATTCGCCTTTCCGGGCACGCTGCCTGCCGGGCCGGCCACACTAAAGATCGCCTATACCGGCATTCTGAATGACAAGCTGCGCGGCTTTTATCTGTCGAAGGCCGAGGGACGGCAGTACGCAGTAACGCAGTTCGAGTCGACCGATGCGCGGCGCGCGTTCCCGTCGTTCGACGAGCCGGCCTTCAAGGCGACCTTCGACATCACCATCGTGGCGCCGAAGGACGACATGGTGATCTCGAACACCAACGTGATCTCGGACACCGCCGGACCGGTGCTCGGTGAGCATACGGTGCAGTTTGCGCGGACGCCGAAGATGTCCACGTACCTGCTGGCGTTTCTGATCGGGAACTTCCAGTGCGTGGAGGGCTCGAGCGATGGAGTGCCCATCCGGGCCTGCGCGACGCCGGAGCGGGTGCAGTACGCACATCTCGCGTTGACCTCGGCGGAGTACATCCTGCACTACTACAACAACTACTTCGGGATTAAGTATCCGATGCCGAAGCTGGACATGATCGGCATTCCCGACTTTGAAGCGGGCGCGATGGAGAACTTCGGCGCGATTACGTATCGCGAGTCCGACATGCTGGTGGACGAGGCGAGGGCGCCGGAGTCAGCCAAGATCCGTGTGGGGCAGGTGGTGGCGCACGAGATGGCGCACCAATGGTTCGGTGACATGGTCACCATGGCGTGGTGGAACAATCTCTGGCTGAATGAGGGATTCGCCACCTGGATGGAGAACAAGCCGCTGGAGGCGTGGAAGCCGGAGTGGCACATCGACGAGCAGGTGGCGCAGAACCTGGACGGCGCGATGAACCTGGATGCGCAGCGCACTACGCGCACGATTCGCGCCGAAGCGAACACGCCGGATGAGATCAACGAGATGTTCGACGGCATCACCTATGAGAAGGGCGGGTCGATCCTGCACATGGTGGAGAGCTACCTAGGCGAGGAGACCTTCCGGCAGGGCGTGCACAACTATCTGGCGGCGCACATCTACGGCAACGCGACGGCGGAAGACTTCTGGAGTGCGCAGACGGCGAACAGCCACAAGCCGGTGGACAAGATCATGGCGAGCTTCATCGGCGAGCCCGGTGTGCCATTGCTGACATTTGGCAAGATGGAAAACGGCGCAGTGACGGTGAGCCAGAGCCGCTTCTTCCTGAATCCGAAGAACGCGACCGATGCGGCAGCGGGACAGGTGTGGAGCATCCCGGTGTGCTTCAAGACGCCGGGCGCGGATCGCGCGTGCGAACTGCTGTCCGATAAGCAAGCGACATTGAAAGTGCCCGCGTCGGCGGTCTTCTATCCGGATGCTGGCGCGGCGGGGTACTACCGCACCGCGTATGCGCCAGAGGACTACAAGTCGCTGCTGTCTCAGGTGGCGGACGGACTCTCCGCGACGGAACGGATCAACCTGGTGGGGGACGAGCTGGCGCTGATGCGTGCGGGCAAGAGCACGGCGGGCGACTTCCTGGCGCTGGCGGCGAGCCTGAAGAACGATGACAGTGCGGGCGTGATGGAGACGGTGACTGGCGGCATCGGCACGGTCTGGTCGCGGGTGGCGTCCACCGATGTGGAGCGGAAGC
>JAOAPJ010000124.1 GCA_025462805.1 Acidobacteriaceae bacterium | reverse complement strand
GGCCGCCGCTTCCCTTGTCAACGAAGCCGGTGGAGTGGTGGATGGTGCCGCGGGTCTCGCCGTAGCGGTTGTGATAGATCACCAGGGCGCGCTGACCGCCACGGGCATTGGAGTAGGCGTAGACGTTTTCGTCGACGGTGCCGTCTTCCTTCCAGAAGTCGTAGAGGAGGAAGTTGTCGCTCTCTGCAAAGAGCCAGCGGGCGTGCAGCAGGGGCGCGATCTCGCGCTGGTGGCGCTCGACGAGCCAGTGGTTAGGGGTTTCGTCGTAACGCGGGCGCTGGTACTCCATGCCGTACTTTTCCGTGAAGCCTTCCACCTGGCCGTGGCCGAACATGGGTAGCCCGGGGAGAGTAGCCATGAGGGTGGCGACGCCGAAGCACTTGTCGCCGGTGCCGAACTGGTCGATGGCGGTGCGCTCATCGGGATTGCTCATGAAGTTCACGTAACGCTTCATGATGCCGGGGTCAAACTCCATGGTTTGCTTGAGCAGCCCGCGGTAATGCTGGTTGTCTTCATCGCGTAGCAGGTTCATGAAGGCGCTGTTGTAGACGCGATGCATGCCGAGGGTGCGGACGAAGTATCCCTCCATCATCCAGAAGGCCTCGGCGAGGAGAAGGGTGCCGGGGACTTCGGCGGCGACGCGGTCGACGACCTCGCGCCAGAACTCGACAGGGATGTGCGCGTCGAAGTCCGGGGTGGGCATGCTGTATTCGGCGCGTGAGGGGATGGCGCCACCGGCGCCGGGCGCGGGAAACCAGAGGCGCTGGATGTGGCGCTTGGCGAGGGTCATGGCGGCGTCGAAGCGAATGATGGGGAACATGCGCGCGACCTGCAGGATGGTCTGGATGACCTGCTCGCGCACCGCGGGGTTGAGATAGTCGAGCTGCGCGGTGTCGTTCCAGGGGAAGCTGGTGCCGTCGTTCCCGTGATAGATGTAGCGGGTGTCGCCGGACCACTTGTCGCGGCGCTGAAAGACGACGGCGGCATCGGTCTGCTCGTAGTAATGGTCTTCGATCTTGATCTCGACGCGGCCGTCGCTCGAGAGGTCCGGTCCGTTGTAGGTGTAGGAGGGATAGGGCTTGTCATAGCGGGAGAGGAACCACTCGGGATGATTGATGACCCAGGTGGAGTCGATGCCCATGTGGTTGGGCACCATGTCGCTGGCCAGCCGGATGCCGAAGCGGCCGGCCTGGTCGCGCAGACGGATGTAGGCGTCGTAGCCGCCGAGGTCGTTGGCGATCTGGTAGTCGTAGAGCGAGTAGGCGGACGCGACGGCATCTTCCTTGCCGCAGAGGTGCTTGATGGTGCGCGAGGCTCGGCTGCGCTCCCACAGGCCGATGAGCCAGAGCGAGTTCATGCCGCGGGAGGCGAGCGTGGCCAGTTCTTCATCGGGGATCTGGTCGAGACGGGTGATGGAGCGGGAGTAGAAGCGGCTGAGCTGGGCCAGCCAGACGTAGGTGCTCTTCGCGATGAGGACGGTGTTGGGCATCCAGTCCTGGTCCGGGCTGAAGCGCTCGTACTCATGCTGGATGACGGCGAAGTCGGGCAGATCGACGCGTCCGCCGAAGCCCCCGGCGTGGCCGAAGCGGCGGCGCTCGGCGGCTTCATCGCGGGGGTGGAAGCGCATCCAGATAGCGACGTCTTCCTCCTTGAGCACGTCAAGGGCGAGCACGAGGCGGCGCAGGGCGGCATCGCCGACGATGCGGCCCCACTTCTCGCGGATGAAGGCCAGTTGTCCGCTGAGCGAGTCGGGCGAGGCCAGTGCGGGAGCGCGCAGCATATCGATGAGGTTGGTGCGCTCATCGCCGATGGGCGGCTTGGTGGAGAAGAACTCACGCAGGCCGCCGACCACCGTGGGGTAAGGCGTCTGCTGGGTGAGCGGCTCGTCGTCGAAGAGCTCGAGAAATTTGCTGAAGGCAGGATTGGCGTTGGCCAGCCAGAGCATCATCAGCTCTTCAAAGGCGATCTCGCGGTGCGGGATGCCGTCTGTGGCGGCGGCGAGCCACTGGGCCGGGGTCTGCTCGCCGCGGATGACGGGGGCGCCGGGAAACTCCTCGACAAAGCGCAGCAGCAGGCGGTTGAAGCGATCATCGCCGATGCGAGAGGAGAACCACTGCAGCGCATCGCTCAAGGCGCCGGGCGCTACGTTCTTTCGGTAGTGGTCGACGAGCAGGTGGCTGGCCTCATCGATCAGGCCCATGGCGAACAGGGCGCCGGGGTTCACAATGCGCTCGGGGTCGTTCCCGGTGCCGCGCACCTGGTTCATCTTGTGCGCCAGCTCGCGACTGGCTTTCAGGTCGGCAAAGATCACGTTGCCGGAGAAGGAGAACAGCGTCTCGTCCGTGTGATACCGTTCGCGGGCTTCGCGCGAGATGTGAAATTCCATCAGGGTCATCTTCGTCCTGTCTTCCCCTTATGTCTGCCTTTCCCTCATGCGAGGGCGGGCTACTGGCCGGCTCTGGCTTTGCCTGGGACTGACCGGTTCCGCAGGGTTCCATAGTAAAGCGACTGAAATCAATGAAATCACGCGGCTCCGTTCAGTTTCGCGGCTTGGGCGTACCAACACTTATCTCTGATGCACGGGATACGAAGCGGCACCCAGATCGACGGGCGGCACTCGCACGAGCAGCACCGGTCGGCCTCAGCGGCGCAAAAATCTCATTGCCAACACTACTCCTGGTCGAAGCACCGCAGGCCTGGTCGAAGCACCGCAGGTCGAACAGGCTGTAGTCTCATGGCTACGATGGCACGAGCCAGAAGTCCGGAGAAGCGCAGCGCAATTCTCGAAGCGGCGGTGCAGGAGATCGCGAAGGCAGGATTGGGTGCGCCGACGGCGAAGATCGCCAGGCGGGCGGGGGTCGCGGAGGGGACGCTGTTTACCTATTTCGCGACCAAGGAAGAGCTGCTGAACGAGCTTTATGTGGAGCTGAAGCTGGAGTTGTACCGAAGGGTGAACGCCGGGTTCCCCCACAAGGCCGGCCTGGAGCGGCGCGTGCGGCATGTCTGGGCGAGCGTGCTGGAGGAGGCCGTTGCGTCTCCCGCAAAGCGCAAGGTTTCGGTGCTGTTAAATGTGTCGCACCTGATTACGCCAGAGACTCGCGCGCGGACCGCGCCGGAGCGCAGCGCCCTGGACGCGACGATGAGAGAACTGGGACGCCGCAGCGCGATGCGGGGATTGCCGGAGGGCTTTGCCGGGGCGACCATGATGGCCCTGCAGGAAGCGACGATGGACTGCATCGCGAGCAATGCCAAGCAGCGCGAGCAACTGATCGACAGGGCGTTTGCGGTTTTCTGGCGAGCAGTGCGCTGAGGATAATAAATGAGCAACCACTCACTCATTCTTGAATCCTATGCGCAGGAGGATCTCGCGCATGGCGAAGGTCTGGTTGGTGACGGGAAGCGGAAGTGGTTTGGGTCGCGACATTGTTGAAGCTGCATTGGCGGCAGGAGACAGCGTCGTGGCCGGTGCGCGGCG
>JAOAPJ010000103.1 GCA_025462805.1 Acidobacteriaceae bacterium | reverse complement strand
GCCACGATCACGGGAAGAAGTTCTCAATCATCGTGGTGGCCGAAGGAGCGAAGCTGCCGGCCGGCGGACAGGCGACGCAGGGCACCAAGGTGGACGCCTTCGGGCATGCGCGGCTGAGCGGTGTCGGGCAGGCAGTGGCGGAGTTGATTGAAGAGAAGACCGGCTATGAGACGCGCAGCGTGAACCTGGGCCATACGCAGCGCGGCGGCACGCCTTCAGCCTACGACCGCATGCTGGCGACGCGCTACGGCACGGCGGCGATCGATTTGGTGCATCAGGGCAGCTTCGGGCACCTGGTGGTGCTGCGGGGCACCGAGATCACCAGCATTCCGCTGAAGGACGCGATCGCGAAGACGCGCACCATCGGGGACGACCTGATCGCGCTGGCGGATGGCCTGCAGCCTGAGGTGTAACGCGCAATAGAAGGAGAATCGCCGGGGCCATTGGCTCCGGCGTCTTCCGTTCTACGGCAGTGTCTTCGCTGGCTCTTACGTCTTCTCAGCGCACGACGGCGGCGAAGGGCAGAAAGAGGGAGAACACTGTTCCATGACAATCCTGTGATTGGTTGCTTCGCACGCGCAGCGCACCATTGTGGCGGGACACGATCTGCTCGCTGATCCACAGGCCCAGCCCGGTGCCGGTCTGCCCTTTGGTCGTAAAAAAGGGCTTGAAGAGCTTCTGCTGGATGGCAGCGGACATTCCCACGCCCGTGTCTGCGATGGTGATCAAGAGGCCCCTCTCACCGGACTGCCAGCTTGTCCCCTCACGTGCCCGCAGAGTGAGTTTGCTGCCTTCCCCCATAGCGTCCAGCGCGTTCCCGATAAGGTTGTTGAGCACCTGACGAATTTCGCCTCCGAAGCAGCGGATGCGCCTGAGGGTTTGATACTCGCGGATCACCTGGATGCGCGCATTCACGATGCGGCCTTGATACACGGAGACTACCTCGTTGAGGAGTTCAGCCAGGCTGACCTCCTGCGGATTGGTGGACTGCTTGTGGAAGCGCAGCGTCTGCGTGGTGATGGCAGCGGCGCGTCGTAACTCGATCTCCGCGACGTTGATGTACTCACGCGCCTGCTCAAGCGTCTCGGCGGAGCGCGCCAGGTAGAGCAGATTCGTGACCGACTCCAGCGGATTGTTGATCTCATGCGCTATGGAGCTGGCGAGGCGACCGACGACGGCAAGCTTCTCGCTTTCAATCAGCGCACGCTCTGCCTTTTTCTGCTCCGTGATTTCAAGTGACGCGGCAGTGATGGCCTGAATGGAGCCGTCTGGCGCGAAGACGGGAAAGTAGCTGACGGTCCAGTAGCGGTACTCGGACGGGTCGGTGACGAGGGCGCCTTCCAGCGGAAAGTTCACCACTGGTTCGCCCAGTGCGACCTTGTCGAACAACTCCTGCAGGCCTTCGATTGGCGCCATTTCGGTCACTCTGCGACCGACGATCTGTTCCGGATTCAGGCCAAAGAAGGCGGCTTGACGGTCATTCAGGCGCAGATAGCGATATTCAGCTGTGTCGAACAGAGCGAGGCCGATGGGAGCCGTGCGATAGATGGTCTCCAGTTCGGAGTGCTGACGTTCCAGAGCCTCACGATTCTGCTTTTCCTGCGTGAAGTCGCGGAAGAAGATCATGATCCCGTCGGCGGCGGGATAGCTGTGGATCCGGAGCCAGAAGTTCATGGGCTCCGGATAGAACGCCTCAAACTCGCAGGCGACGCCCTCTTCCATGCTCTTGCGATAGTTCTCGACGAACGGTGAGTTCTCGTACGCCGTGCCGGGGAAGGTTTCGAACAGGTTTTTACCGCGAAGGTCGCGACCGAAGGCGATCAGCTCCTTCGCCCGTCGATTCAGGGAGGTGAAGTTGTAGTTGCGATCGAGAAAGATGATGGCATCAGTAGTGGCTTCAAAGAACTGCTCCAACTGCGGACGAAGTGCTTCCGTCTTATGTTCGAGGTCCCCGGCATCCGAGCTACGCGCGTTCCGGGAACCGATGTGAGCAGAATTCTTCTGTTGCGAATCCATAGTGAGAGTGATTGCGAAAGTATAGGGGCAGCCGGGCCAATTCCGACTTGGAAGCAGATCTGCGGCTTTGTGCCGCATCGAAATGCGGGATTGCGCCGAGCAGTTTCGAAAGGGGAGCGGACTTGCGGGGTCTCGTACCCGAGCAGGCTATCTGTAGCAGGCGAGCAGCGCCAGGTCGAGCTCAGGTTCAGCAGCCGTGCTTGCACTTGGCGAGGATAGCGGCCTGCAGGCGATTGCGCAGGGCTGTGGGCAGCTCGTAGAGCTCGTTCGAGCGGTAGATCTCGATCGTCTTGCGCGTGGTGTTCAGGGTAATAACGCAGTGCTCGCACTCACGCAGATGCAGTTCGAGATCCGCGCGCAGGGTCGGCGTCACGGTTTCATCGATCAGGTCATCGAGTTCGGCGAGAAATTCCGAGCAGGTCACTGAACACCATCCTCATTCTTCTTGCGGAAGAAGCGACTGAGCCGCTCCCGCAATTGCAGCCGCGCTCGCAGGAGCCGCGACTTCACCGCCGGCACACTCAGCCCCAGCGCACTAGCCGTCTCTTCGGTGGAGAGACCTTCCACGTCCCGCAGGACGAAGACTACCCGGAACCCCGGAGGCAGGCCGTTGATGGTCTTGCGCAGGATGTCCGCCAGTTCGGACTGCCGGTACTCCTGCTCTGGATTCGGCCGCCACTCTGCCAGGTCACGCGGTACGGATCCTTCCTCGGTCTGGACGTCTTCATCGATCGAGACCATCTTGCCAGAGCGCCGCTTGCGCAGGCGCATGAGTGCTTCATTGACTGCAATTCGTACTAACCACGTATAGAACTTGGAGTTGCCCTGAAACTGATCGAGTTTTTCGTAGGCTTTGAGAAACGCGTCTTGTACGACGTCCTGCGCATCTTCGCGATTCTGGGTGATATGCTGCGCGATCCGGAAGACCTGGCGGTCGTACTGCTTCACCAGGGTCTCGAACGCGTGCACATCGCCCGCCCGGGCACGCTCCACCAGCGCCACATCCGGATGAACCTCCTCGGGTGCGCTCACTGGTTCGATGGTCTGGCTCTCGGAAGGTTTCAGAGGTTTGTGCCTTTCGTTGACGCGGCCCTCATCGCGCCTCTCCTTCAATCTTACCAATAAGCGCGGGGTGCAGCTTAGCCGCCATGCTCATACCTGGGTTGGGTATCGATCTGGCCTGCGGACCGGGGCCGAGATCTTGATCAGTGTGGATCAGTAAAGTTGCGGCGAGGAGTCCCTAGGTTACGGGCCCGAGGATGCAGGTTCGGAGCGACCATCGCGGTGGGTGGGTTCAACTGATCTCCGCGGAGGCATTCGTGGATCTGGTCGGCCTGTGGGTCGAGGATGCCTGCCTGGTCCGGTTGGTGAGATGTGGCATCCCGCCTTTCTATCGCCATTACAACCTGCATCCCAATTGAGGCACGGACGGTGCCACTATCGCAAATGTGAAAGTTCTGTAACAGAGGAGACTGAACGTTGGAAACGGGCATCCGACCTTAGAACATGGTCATGTAGCATACAAAACTAGGGTGGTGGTCTCACGGATGTATAGGGTCTGCGATGAGTACAGGCGGCTGGAGCTCGAGTATCGGTATGCTCAGCGGCGAATCTGGCGGTATCTGCACCCGCATGCGGATCCCATTCTCAGCATGACCCCTGATGCTCCCTCCGAAGAGCAGGTTGAACGGGCGCACGCCCTGGTAGACGAGCTTCAACAGCAGATCGAGGCTCACGTCGGGAGCTGCGAGCACTGCAGGATTGCGGACAAGGTCGCGATCTAGATCGAACGGTTTGGCGAGTGAATCCCCTTTCCATGTGGAAGTCCTGCACGGACGTTTCCTTTAATCGTGATCCGACTATCGGATGCGACGTCATGTCTGCTGTCCTGCGGACTGCCGTTTCCCCAGGGTTACACATGGGCGGGCGCTCCCAATCCGAAGGCGGCTGAGTCTTCAACCAGGCCCGTGCCCTCCTAGTGCCGGACCCATCCATGCTTAGATACCTCCTCGATGAGGCCGCGCAGGGCGGCGAGGCCTGGTTGCGTTCAGAAGCCGCCGGAGGGATGACGGTTCGGATGCATAGCGCTTTGGTTTGATAGCAAAGCAAAGCCGAATCCGCTTAGTCTTTGACCAGAGCCGTTGCTCATTGAGGTCTTGGCAGTGTCTTTTGTGCATTTCCG
>JAOAPJ010000089.1 GCA_025462805.1 Acidobacteriaceae bacterium | reverse complement strand
AACGGCTATCAGGTCGCCGGGCCGATCCGCGAACTGTACCTGCACCTGTCCATGCCGGTGAGGCAGGATGACGATTCCTACGTTACCGAGATTCAGGTGCCAGTCAGCAAAGCCTGAAAGAGTATCGGCTGCCGGCAGCATGCACCGGCAGCCGAGGCTCCACTCCGCTGCTCAGCCTTTTTCGTTTTTCAGCGAGGCCATATCGATCACGAAACGGTACTTCACATCGCTCTTCAGAACCCGCTCGAAGGCCTCGTTGATCTTCTGGATTGGAATCACCTCAACGTCGGAAACGATGTTATGCTCCGCGCAGTAGTCCAGCATCTCCTGCGTCTCCGGCACTCCGCCGATCGCTGAGCCCGCCACAGCGCGCCGTGGTATCACCATGGAGAAGATCGGCAATGCCATCGGCTTCTCCGGCAGCCCCACCATCACCAGCGTCCCATCCAGCTTCAGCATGGAGAGATACGGTGCGAGATCGTGCTGTGCCGACACCGTGTCGAGGATCATGTCAAAGCTGGCTCCCTGCTTCGCGATCGCGTTCGCATTGGTGGACAGCACCACCTCATCCGCACCCAGCCGCTTGGCGTCCTCGGTCTTCGACAGGGATGTCGTGAACTGCACCACGTGTGCGCCCAGGCTATGCGCAAACTTCAACCCCATGTGCCCCAGACCCCCCAGACCCACCACGCCTACTTTCTTGCCAGGGCCAGCGCCCCAGTGCTTCAGCGGCGAATAGGTCGTGATCCCTGCGCAAAGCAAGGGGGCCACGGCGGCCTTGTTCAGCGTGGGCGAGATGGAGTAGACGAAGTGCTCGTCCGTCACGATGACGTCCGAATAGCCGCCGTACGTGATATCGCCATAACGGTCCTTCGCGCCATAGGTGCCCACCATCCCCACCTCGCAGTACTGTTCAAGCCCGCTCTTGCAGCTGGAGCACTTGCGGCAGGAGTCCACCATCACACCCACTGCGGCCAGGTCCCCAGGCTTGAACCGGGTAACCTCTTTGCCGACGGCGCTGACCGTTCCTACGATCTCGTGGCCGGGAACCATGGGGAAGATTGACCCGCCCCACTCACCGCGTACCTGATGAATGTCCGAGTGGCAGACGCCGCAATATTCGATATCGATCACAACGTCCTTCGGCTGGGGATCCCGGCGAGTAAAGGAATACGGCTTCAATGGCGTGGTGTTGGAGTGGGCGGCGTATCCGGATGCGTTCATAGGCGGGACTGGGTGGCTCCTGCAGATTGATATGGCTCCAGCATATAGGTGCTTTGATCGGGTGATCGCGCCGGCACGTCGCGTCCGCGCGATCGCGGCTCCTCGACTTTCCCCAGCGCTTTCCCTCATGATTTAATAGGGCTGCGCAGGGCTTTCGCCAGCGCAAGCGAGGACACGACCAATGGCTAACCTGAGCCTGCCGCCGGAAGAGCGCAACCTGACTCCCGCACAGGTGGAAGCGCTGGACATGCGCCGCCGCCGCGGAACTGTGCTGCTGACGATCGCGGGGATGTTCAGTGTGATCGCCGTTTTGCTCACATGCTGGGTTGGACAGGACCTTGTCTATTCGCCCGGTGCCTCTCACCCAATGACGTATTACTTCCTGGTTGCCTGCGGCATCATCTTCGTAACGGGGACGGCCGGTCTGTACATGCGTCGCGGCACCCCGGAGATCCAGTAGTACACGCGATCACGCTAATCGAAGTGGTGTCCTATACTGACCGGTTGACCCGCATCTGACCCGATCACTAAGGAGCACCCTGATGTCTGCTGTTCGCCAAGAGAAAGACTCCCTGGGTATCGTCGAAGTTCCCGAGCGTGCCTACTATGGCGCGCAGACGGCGCGTGCCGTCGAGAACTACCCCATCTCCGGCATGCGGGCTCACCCGCTTCTGATCCGTGCCTTCGGCATGGTGAAACGCGCTGCCGCGGAGGCGAACAAGGCACTTGGCTTGATCTCTGACCGGCGAGCCGACGTGATCATCCAGGCGGCCCAGGAAGTCATCGAAGGCAAGTGGAACGATCAGTTCGTCGTAGACGTCTTCCAGGCCGGAGCAGGTGTCTCATTCCACATGAACACCAACGAGGTGATCGCGAATCGTGCCAATGAGATCCTGGGCGGAAAGCTGGGCGAATACGCCGAGGTGCATCCGAACGATCACGTCAACTACGGCCAATCCACCAATGACGTCTTTCCCACCGGCATGCGCGTCGGCACGCTCCTCGTGCTCGAGACGCTCTACCCCGTTATCGACACGCTGGCGGCCACCTTCCGCCAGAAGGCACACGAGTTCAATGGCATCCTGAAGTCTGGCCGGACCCACATGCAGGACGCAGTGCCGATCCGCCTGGGCCAGGAGTTTGCAGCATACGGTATCGCCCTGGAGAAGACGAAGCGTGCGCTGCTGCTGGCCAGCGACTCCCTGCGCGAGCTTGGCCTTGGCGGCAGCGCAGTGGGTACCGGCATCAACACGCATCCTGACTACCGCGAGAAGGCGATTGCCAACCTGGCGCGCATCTCCCGCGAAGAGCTGACGCCGGCTGCCGACATGCGCTGGGCCATGCAGTCCAATGCGTCCATGGGCGAGGTGAGTGCGGCGCTCCGCGGAGTCGCGCTCGAGGTCATTCGTATCTCGAACGATATCCGGCTGCTCTCCTCAGGCCCCAACACTGGTTTCGCCGAAATCTACCTTCCCAGCCTGCAGCCTGGTTCATCGATCATGCCGGGAAAGATCAACCCCGTCATGCCGGAATTGGCCGCTATGGTCTGTTTCCAGGTCATGGGCAACGATACGGCGGTTGCCATGGCCGTGCAGGCAGGCCAGCTCGAGCTGAACGTGATGATGCCCACCATGGCCTACAGCGTCATGCAGAGCGCGACGATCCTGGCCAACATGCTCCGCCAGTTCAACGACCGCTGCGTCGCCGGCATCACGGCAAACAGGGATCGCTGCGACTTCTACGCCCAGAGCACCGTCTCGCTCGCTACGGCACTGAACCCCTACATTGGCTATGCCAAAGCCGCGGAGATTGTGAAGGAATCGGTTGCTACAGGAAAGTCGATCATCGAGATCGCACGCGCGAAGAAGCTCCTCAGCGAGGAAGAGATCAGCGCCATCCTCGACCCAATCAGCATGACCGAGCCGCAATACCCACGCGAGTCGGCAAAAGAACGGGATCAGCGAGTGAAGGCGTAGCATCACGGCACGAGAGCAGAGCAGGGCCGCGTCTTTAGACGCGGCCCTGCCGTTTGCCGAGACGGTTACTGCCGCCCGAAGCGGTAATTCAGCCCAAGTGTGAAGCCGAGGTTGTGCTGGATATCGCTACCCCAGGTGGTCAGGTTGTACGCGGGAGAGATGCGCAATGCCAAACCGGGGCCGAGGTTCACGTCCACCGGCACGGCTGCTACTGCGGTAAACCGCGTCTGATTGGGATAAAGCCCCACCAACGTGCCGGGCTGCTTTGCGGAGCTCGCGTAGAAGAGGTTGTACGTCACGCCCGCCAGCACCTGCCCGCTCACAGCGTAGTTCTTTCGTTGCCTCAGGTAGTACTGCGGACCCGCCATCACGGCGTAGTTGCTGATGAATGGCTTAAACAAGGCGTATGGATTGTTGCCCACATAAGCGTTCGTGTAGTAGCCGCGCAGGTCCACTGTCACGCCAAGCTTTGGCTTCAGGTAGTCCGTAAAGCCTACATTCCATCCGTATTCAGTCGCATGCTGCAGGTGGTGACCCGGACGCATGCGCAGGTAGGCGTAGCCGAAGTAGATGTCGTATTTGTGGCTGTACGTGTCTTTGATGGCAGCCTGGGTGCGTGCAGCGCGCCGCGCGCGAACACGCTCCTGCGCCTCACGTGCCAATCGGGCGCGGTCCTGCGCGTCGGGATATTTCGTCTGTGGCTGCGCGGACGAGGAGTCAGGCGGCGCTTGCTGCGGCGAGACACCCGTCGCAGCAGGCGCCGTGCTCTGCTCAGGACCCGTCGAGGTCTGCGCCTGAGAGAAAGGCGCAACAGAAAAGGCAAGGATCAAAAGCGGATACGCCAGGTATCCGGCACGTTTACTGCATTGCATGTATGGTGCTGCCTCCACTACTCTGCTGGTGCGGACTTTGGGAAACGTGTGCTCCTTGTATTAAACCATCCCTACCAGCCGCGCGCCGAAGACGTACCCACGCCGTGCGCGGCGGGGACCATATTCTCGCCGTAACCTGAGGCTTGCATGCGTTTCCTGATCGGTCTGATTGCCGGGCTGGTGCTCGGCCCAATTGTTGCCTGGGCATACCTGAACTATGGCGCAGTTCCCGTCTCCGTCGCGGATGAGCCATTTCCGATGGAGAGGGCCATCGCGCACAACGCCCTGAACGCCCGCATCGATCGCGAGGCGCCCAAGAAGTCACCCCTCGAGGCTAGCGCTACCAACCTGCTGATCGGTGCCCAGATCTACCGCGATAACTGCTCCGGGTGCCATGGCTACTACGGTCAGGCATCGCCGATCGCCGACCACGTCTTCCCGAAGGCGCCACAGCTATGGGCACCGCATGGAAAAGGAGTTGTCGGAGTCAGCGATGATCCAGTCGGTGAAACCTTCTGGAAGGTGCAGAATGGAATCCGTCTGAGCGCCATGCCCACCTACAAAGGCCTTTTGAACGATACCCAGATGTGGCAGGTCTCCGTTCTGCTGGCGAATGCTGACAAACCTCTTCCGCCCGACGTCCTCCAGACAGTGAAGCCGCTTGCCACCCCGACACCCTAGCCGCTGGATCTGCCGCAGATCCTGACGTGCGTTCTTTAAATGACACTACTTCAGCGAGTACGTCACGCCAGCGGTGAACTGAAAGGTGTTGTTTTTGTAGCCGGCCGGCGGATTGTTGATGTAGTTGTCCTGTGTTCCCAGGGTGAAGCCTAGATTCTTATATACAGGGAAGACCAGCCCTGCGATCAACTGCGCGGTGAACGCCGAGGCATTGTTGAAGGCAGGCTGCACAACCCCGGTCTGGTTGAGCACGAGCCCGCGGCCGAGCTTCTCCATGTAGATCTCCCCGATACTGGCGCCGATCAGGTTCTGCGACACGCCGGGCGGATAGAACTCCTGCCGTTCATAATGGATGTCGCCCTTCAGGTCGAGCGTTCGCGTTTCCTCCCTGATGAAGGAGTAGCCTACTCCGCCGCCGTAGTCCTGTTGCACCCGGAGACCTGATCCGATGTTGTGGTCTGCGCTTGCGTCGCCCAGGACATAAAGCCGTTGCGT
This sequence comes from Acidobacteriaceae bacterium, assembly GCA_025462805.1. Next base: position 4,532 of record JAOAPJ010000089.1, on the reverse strand, counting down.
CACATACTCGTCCCGCTCTATGTCGCCGTGTAGGATGTTGGTCTTCGCACTGGACGCTGGCGTGGTCCCAATGGCCGGCTCTGTGACTGATCCGTAGGACGCGTTGGCGTTGAAGATCGTCTTATTGCGAGGGGCCAGCCAATCCACGCCGGGCATGGCGCGCACCAATCCCAATGACCCGTTGAAGCTTCTACTCGTCTGGGTGGATTGCACGAGCGATGCTCCCAGTGTCAGGGCACCCTCCCAGCCTTGGCGCAGTCCGGGTTCATGCATCAAGGCCTTCTCAAACTTCTCGCCATTCACAAGGTAGGCGGCATCCTTCGCGGGTATGTTCTTTACCTCTCCGCCGGGGCCAGACACTGACACCTCGTCATTGGAAACGTGCAATGGGCCTACCGGAACCTGCGGTGCTGGCCGGCCGACTCTCAACTTCTCGCTAGACCGGATCACAGCGAATGCTTCGCTTGTGTGCAGCGACTTGATCTTGTCCCAGCTCACCTTCATGTCGCCGGACATATCACTGTGGAACATCACCGTGCGGTCACTCTCGCTCAGGAGTGTGCCGGTCAGTTGATCTCCGTTCACGAATGTGATCACATCCATGCCCGCCTTGGTATCGGCCGCTCTTGCGGAGATCACGAAGGCGAGACCAAGCCAGCCAAGAACCAGCACGCGATAGATGCCGGGCCGGTGTGGCGGCGATGCCTGACTGCAGAGCCAATCGAGCTGCTTCATGTCGGGGGTCACCTCTTCATAAACTGTAATGGTAGCTGCGCCGCACACCGCCCACTCCGCCATGCACTTCATACGGCGGAACGCGCCCGGTCAATTGCTACGATACAGAGAGATGATGGAACGAGAAGATGCCCTCAACCAATTGCGACGCCCTGACCTGCTTGCGCTGGGCATGCTAGCAGATCAGTTGCGTCGCGAGAAGCACCCGGAGGGTACCGCGTCGTACGCCCTCGGGCCGCCTGCCGGGCTCTCGCTTGAAGAGACGGTGAAGAGTGCCGCTGCTCACGGAAGCAACGACGTCTCCCTCGAGCGGATCGCAGAAACCAAGGGAGTCCCACTTCCGAAGCTGCAGGCCTCCTTGATGGCTGCGCTTGAGCAAAACAACTCCGTCCGGTTTCACGATCTTCCGACCTCGCAGGTTTCCCGGCTTCCCGACCTTACGGCATCCCTCGCCAGTCTTCGCGCGGGAGGTTTGGTTTCTCTCGTGTTTGGACTCAATGCCGTGCAGCCCGACCGCCACGATGAGGACGTGAAACGGTTCCTGGCAACAGCGCAAATGCTGGATCTCAGCACCCGCGCTTCCTTGACGATCGGTCAAGGTGAGTCCATCGAACAGCGGCTTGACGCCCTCTCTTTTTTGCGGAACATCCAGCAGGAGATGCAGGCCTTCCCCGCCGTGCAGTTGTGCGTCCAGCACGCGAACACACCCGACGCTCGCCGCGAAGAAGACGCGACCGCGGTGGACTACCTCAAAACCCTCGCCGTCACCCGACTGTTCCTCAGCGACTTTGATCACGTACAGACCGGCTGGTCGATCATGGGTCCGAAGGTGCTGGAACTCGCTCTTCGGTTCGGCGCCGACGATGCGGGTGTAGTGGCCTGGTCACAGGAGGGCGACAGCCAGCCCTCCCATCACGGCGGAGAAGCAGAGCTGCGCCGCATCGTCCGCGACGCGGGCTTCCGCCCGGTGGAGCGAGATGCACTCTTCCGCCAGAGTTTGCTGCGCTAGGTTTCGCGAACCCGTACAATTCCTCTTGCGGGCCGTCGCGGCTCACAATGACGAAATGCGTTCGATCGACCCCTCAGCGTTCTTCCAGCACACCGCCGCGGATGCCGCTCTCTGGCTCTATGCCCAGCGCGGACTGAATCACTATCTCCGTACTCATTACGGCAACGATCCGGTTAACAATCCTTTCCGCTATCTCTACCGCTGGAACACGTTCGACACCACGCTGCTGATCCCCTACTTCCTTGTGATGATCGTGCTTGCGTTTTATGGCCTGCACCGCTACCAGCTTGTGTACCTCTACTACAAGCATCGCAAACGCGCAGCCAAGGCGCCGATGTATCGGTTTGTCGACTTGCCGCGCGTGACAGTACAACTGCCGATCTTCAACGAGCAGTATGTCATCGACCGCCTCATCGAGGCCTGCTGTCGGCTGGACTACCCCTCTGGCCGGCTGGAGATCCAGGTTCTCGATGATTCCACAGATGAGACGCAACGGGTCGCAGGCGATTTGGTAGAGCGCTACCGCGCACTCGGGCACAACATCGTGTACCTGCACCGCAAGGATCGCTACGGATTTAAGGCTGGCGCGCTGGACCAAGGGCTCAAGCAGGCAGCCGGCGATCTGATCGCCATCTTCGATGCCGACTTCGTCCCCCCACCGGACTGGCTGACCGATGTCGTACACCACTTCTCCGATCCCAAGATCGGCATGGTGCAGACTCGCTGGACGCACCTGAATCGCGATTACAGCTTCCTCACTCAGGTCGAGGCCATTCTGCTGGACGGGCACTTCGTCCTGGAACATGGCGGCCGTTCCCGTGCCGGCGTCTTCTTCAACTTCAATGGAACCGCTGGGATGTGGCGCCGGGAGGCAATCCAGCAGGCTGGCGGCTGGCAACACGACACACTCACCGAAGATACCGACCTCAGCTACCGTGCGCAGATGAAGGGCTGGCAGTTTGTCTATCTGCAGGACGTTGTCTGCCCCGCCGAAGTACCCATCGAAATGACCGCCTTTAAAACGCAACAGGCCCGTTGGGCCAAAGGTCTCATTCAGACCTCCAAGAAGATCCTTCCTCGCGTCTTTAAGAGTGACCTCCCACTGCGTACGAAGATTGAGGCCTTCTATCACCTCACGGCAAACATCAGCTATCCACTGATGGTCGTGCTCTCTCTGCTCTTAATGCCGGCCATGGTCATCCGCTTCTACCAGGGCTGGTTCCAAATGCTATTGATCGACGTGCCGCTCTTCATGGCGTCGACATTTTCTATCTCCTCCTTCTATCTCGTCTCGCAGAAGGAACTATACCCCCGCACCTGGTTCAAGACCTTTCTGTATCTACCCTTCCTCATGGCCCTCGGGATCGGCTTGACCGTGACGAATACCCGCGCGGTCCTCGAGGCCATCTTTGGCATCCAGAGTTCCTTCAAACGCACGCCGAAGTACCGGGTGGAGAAGAAGGGAGAAAGATCCCAGGCTGCAAAATACCGAAAGCGGCTCGGCATTGTGCCTTGGGTCGAGTTACTAATTGGGTGTTACTTCGCGCTCACCATCGCCTATGCGGTCGCGAATGAGAACTATTTCACAATCCCGTTCCTTCTTCTCTTCGTGGTCGGTTACTGGTACACCGGGCTGCTTTCCCTCCTGCAGGGCAGATTTGAGCGTTGGCGGGGAGGCGCAAATCTCGATGAATCATCTCCCAAGCCCTTCCCTGTCGGTATCTAACTCCCGCTTCGGACAACGCGTCCCCGCGCTGTAGCCATCTGATCGCTCGTAATGAAGAGGATGCTGCCGGCCAGGTGGTCGTGGCAGCCTCCTCGTCTGTGATTTTTGGAAAGTTGGGGGGCAAGATGGCACATGGATTGATTTGGTGGATTTTGGTGGGCCTCATTGCCGGATTTCTCACCGGCAAACTAATGAAGGGCAGCGGTTATGGTGCCCTGGGTGACATCATCGTCGGTATCATCGGCGCTGTTGTTGGTGGCTTTATCATGCAGGCGCTCGGACATGCAGGCAGCGGCGGTCTTATCTACACCATCTTCGTCGCTGTGATCGGGGCGGTCCTGCTCACCTGGATCCTTCGTCTTATCAGCGGTAAACGAGCATAACGGCGTTCCCGTCAAGTTGGCCGCGGATTACTGCGGCCAGCTTGACGCGTGCTCTACACTTGTCCCCATGCGTCTTGCATGGTCTGCTGCGCTGCTTCTTCTCATCCTTTCTTCCGCATCCCTATTGGCTCTGGAGCGTCAATCAGATGCCGTCTACCAGGCGCGCCGAGAAGCCTTGGCTCGAGAGATGCACGGGGGCGTTGCTCTGCTGTTTGGCAACTATGAGCCATCCATGGAGTACCAGGACTTCCGCCAGGATGAAGACTTCTACTACCTGACCGGTTGGAACGAGCCTGGTGCGGCTCTCCTCGTTGAAGACGCGGTGGCTGCGAAGGGTGGTAAGCCCGCGCTGCCCTATCGTGAGGTCCTGCTTCTGCCCGAGCGAAACCTGCACGCCGAACTGTATACAGGTGTGAAGCTGGATGCCGCGTCACCAGATGCAACAAGCGTCACCGGTGTACGGGAGGTTCGCTCCGTCCGCGATCTGCCTGCCCTTCTCAGCGAACGTGGCGTGATGGCTATGTGGACACAACTGGACCTCAAGGCCGCGAAGTCCGCCCTCGCCTTCACGCAAAGTACCCTTGGAAACGGCGAACCTGTCGCCCCGCAGGATGTCCGCGATCTAACCAAGCGTCTTCGCTGGGTGAAGGATGTTGGCGAAATCGAGCTGCTGCGCAAA
>JAOAPJ010000086.1 GCA_025462805.1 Acidobacteriaceae bacterium | reverse complement strand
CGCGGAGAAAAAACGGGGCTCGGATCGCGACGAACCCCGAGGAGCGAGTGTTGCTATTCGGCCCGTAGTGCGTGAACCGAATCGGTGGACGCTGCGCGTTGTGCGGGCACGGCGCAGGCGACAAGTGAGAGCAGCAGGATGGTGCCGGCGGACGCCGCGAGTACGAGCGGATCGGTCGCGCTGACGTTGAAGAGCATGGAGCGCAACAGGCGTGCCATCGCCAGCGAGCCGACGAGTCCTGCGGCGCAGCCGATGAGCGCGAGCCGGGCACCGGAGATGAGGACCAGGCGCACCAACTGCAGGCGGGTGGAGCCGAGCGCCATACGGATGGCCATCTCCTGACCACGCATGGAGACAGAGAAGGCGATGACTGCGTAGACGCCGATGGTGGCGAGCAGCAGCGCGCCCAGCGCAAAGCCGCTGATGATGGAGGTGTTGAAGCGGCGCGGCGCCTCACTCTGCGAGAGCTGATCATCCATGGTCTGAATCTGCTGCAGGGCGAGTTGCGGATCGAGCGATGCAACGGTGGAGTGAAGTGTGTTGGTCATCTGCTGGGGCGGCAGCGCGGAGCGCAGAGTGATGTAGCCGTCGTTGCCGAAGACCGAATCGGGTGGAGCAAAGGAGCCGAGCATCCTGCCGAACTGCTGGGCAGAGGAGTAGATCTGCTCGCGGCTGGGGCTGTCCGGCGCGGCGAGCTTGGTATCCGCCACGACGCCGACGATGGTGGCCCAGGGTGTCGTCGCCTCCTGCGGACCGATGTGCAGACGCTTGCCGACCGCGTCCACACCCGGCCAGAAGTGTTCGGCGAGGGAGCGGTTGACGACGACAGCGAGGGGTGCAGTCTCCTTGTCGTCCAGTGTCAGGTAACGGCCATGAATCAGCGGGATTCCCATGGCGCGGAAGTAGTCGCCGAAGACGATGGCGTAGGAGGCGAGGCGTATACCGTGCGACTGATCACCGCTGGGCTGATCGACGGTGAAGGCGCTGCCTCCTTCGGATTCGGAGGCGGGAAGGATGTTGGTCATGCCGGCGGCCGTGGTACCAGGGAGCTGCTCGAGCTTCAGGACCAGAGACTGGTTGAAGCTGTCGACGGCAACCTGGGTCTTGTATTGCTGCGACGGCAGGCTGTATCCGGCGACCAGCACATGATCGGCGTGGAAGCCGGGGTCGACCTCGCGCATCTTCTGGAAGCTGCGCAGCAGCGCGCCGGCGGCGGTGAGCAGGACGAGGGCGATCGCGATCTCCGTGACGACCAGGGCGGAGCGCAGACGTCCGTGGCTGGCGCCGCTGGTGCCGGTGCGGCCGCCTTCTTTGAGATTTTCGTTGACGCCGGTGCGCAAGGCGGCAAACGCGGGAGCGGCGCCGCAGAGCGCGCCGGTGATGAGTACGAGGAGAAGCGCGAAGAGCACGACACCAGCATCGAGATGAATGCCGGCGATGCGGGGCATGGACTCCGGCAGCAAGGGCAAGGCGAGGCGCAGTGTGGCCGCGGCGAGCAGCAGGCCGAGCAGGCCGCCGGCGCCGCTGAGCAGGAGGCCTTCCATGAGTGAGTTGGCGACCAGCGCGCGGCCGGAGGCGCCGAGGGCGAGGCGGAGCGCGAGCTCACGCCGGCGGCGAATGGCGCGGACCAGCAGCAGGCCGGCGACGTTGAGGCAGGCAATGAGCAGCACCACGAGAACAGCGAGCGAGAGGATGCGGACCAATGGCCGTCCGGCTTCGACGGCGGAGTCCTTGAGCGAGAGCACCTCAGCGTCGATATGGATCGCTTTGAGGACAGGCGGAAAGGTGCGCATGACCTGCTGGGCGACCTGCCCGGCATCCTGCTGCGCCTGCTCGCGGGTGACGCCCGGCTTGAGGCGGCCCACCATCTGATATTCCCAGTTGCCGCGGCTGCCGCCGGCGATCTCTTCCTGGGTAAAGCTCATGGGCACCCACAGCTCGGATTGATTGAGGCGTCCCGGCAGGAGGGGGAACTCGAAGCTGCGCGGCATAACGCCGATGATGGTGTAAGGCTTGCGATCGAGCAGGATCTTGCTGCCGAGGATGCCGGGATCAGCGTGGAAGCGGCTCTGCCAGCTGGCGTAGCTCAGCACAGCGACCGGCTCGTGCGCCGTATCCTCCTGTGGGGTGAAGGCGCGGCCCAGCACCGGCGCGACACCTAAGGTGGGAAAGACGCCACCGGTGAGGCGGGCGGCGTTCACCTGGGCGGGCTCGCCTTTGCCGGAGAGCTCGTAAGTGTTGGTGGTGTAGGCGCCGAGCGAGGCGAAGCTCCGTGTGTCGCGGATGTACTGGTCGACCTCGGTGCTCATGACGGCGTGCACGCCGTTGCCGCCCTGCTCCGCGACGTAGTCATTGAGCGTGACCAACCGACCGGGATCGCGGAAGGGCAGCGGGCGCAGCAGCACTCCTTCGACCAGCGAAAAGATCGCCGTGGTCGCACCGATGCCGAGCGCGAGGGTGAGCACCACCATCAGGGTGAAGCCGAGCGTACGGCGGAGCTGGCGCAGCGCGAGGCGGAGATTCAAAAGCAGACCGTTCATGACGGGGAACTCCTAACGGTGTTCGTGTGCCATGTCAGGTGCAAGCGAGCGGCCACTTCTGCTTGCGTCTTTCCGAGCGAATCGCGGCAGTGGCGAAGTCTGTGGTGTTCACCGTCGCACTTGGGTGTCCGGTTACGGACGCATGACCGGTGATCCGGTAGGGCGCATGACGTGTGGTCACCGGTGATGCGCTTTGTTACAAACGAGCATGCGCATTGTGCTTCTGCTGTGGTGTTGGCTGGCTATCGCGGTGGGTCATGCGCAGTCGTCGCCAGCGGCTCCGGCCGGACATGTTGCGGCGCACGCTGCCCCGGCGTACTCGCTGCCCCCGGCGAAGCTGGAGCGGGCGAAGGCGCTGGACCGGCAGGGCAACTGGCTGTGGGCGGCGAGCACGTTGTGGGGCGTGGTGTCGCTGCTCGTGGTGCTGCGGCTGCACTGGGCTGCGCGGCTCAGCCGGTGGGCGGCGCGGGCATCCCGACGCGGCTGGGTGCAGGGGCTGATCTTTGTGCCGCTGCTGGTGATTCTGCTGCGGCTGCTCCATTTGCCGATTGCGATCTTCGGCCATCATCTGGGCCTGGCGTATGGGCTGTCGGTAGAGCACTGGCCGGCGTGGTTCTGGGATTGGACCAAGGGGCTGCTGGTGAGCGTGGTGACGGGGACGCTGGTGCTGTCGCTGCTGTTCGCGATCGTGCGGCATTCGCCGCGGCGGTGGTGGCTGTGGTTCTGGCTGTTGTCGCTGCCCCTGATGCTGGCGGCGGTGTACGTGGAGCCGTTGATCATCGATCCGCTGTTCAACAAATTCGAGCCGCTCTCGCGTTCGCATCCGGAGCTGGTCGCGCAGATGGAGCAGGTGGTGACGCGGAGTGGAGAGCACATTCCGCCGGACCGGATGTTCCTGATGAAGGCGAGCGAGAAGGTGACGGGCCTGAATGCCTACGTCACGGGATTCGGCGGGTCGAAGCGGGTGGTGGTGTGGGACACGTCACTGCAGAAGTCGACGCCGGACGAGGTGCTGTTCATCTTCGGCCATGAACTTGGCCACTACGTGCTGGGCGATGTGGTGCATGGACTGATGATGGGTGCGGCGGGCCTGCTGGTCGCGCTCTGGATGGGCTTCCATGCGGTGCGGTGGATGGTGCGCCGCTACGGCGCCGCGTGGGGCGTGCCGGCGGTCGAGGACTGGAGCGCAGTGGTGGTGCTGATGCTGGCCTTTGCGGTGTTCAGCTTCGTGAGCGATCCGATTGCGAATGCGATCAGCCGGCATATCGAGCATCGTGCGGATGTGTATGGGCAGGAGGTGGTGCATGGGATTGTGCCCGATCCGCAGGTGACGGCGGTGCACAGCTTCCAGACGCTGGGGGAGGAGTCGCTGGATCTCCCGGATCCAAATCGCTGGATGGTGCTGTGGACCTATAGCCATCCGCCGATTGCGGATCGTGCCGACTTTGCGCGGGATTATAACCCGTGGCGGCCGGACGCGCGCCCGCGCTTCTTCCCCAAGTAGCTTTCCGCGAGAGAAGCTGAGTAAGCTGATCGGCATGGATTGCCTGTTCTGCCGTATTGCCGCGGGTGAGATTCCGGCACAGAAGCTCTATGAAGATGAGGACGCGGTAGCGTTCCAAGATATCCAGCCGCAGGCGCCGCTGCATGTGGTGCTGATCCCGCGCAAGCACATCCCATCGCTGGCGCATCTCTCGCCGGGCGACGAGCGGCTGATCGGCCACCTGCACGCGGTGGCCAAGCGGCTGGCCGAGGACAAGGGTGTGGATGGCTTTCGCACGGTGATGAACACGGGCAACGACGGTGGGCAGACGGTGCAGCACATGCATCTTCACCTGCTGGGCGGCAGGGCGATGCACTGGCCTCCGGGTTAGCGAGTGACGCGTTGCATTCCTGAGCGCGACGGCATGATGTGCGGCTTCGCTTTGGTGATGCGGCGCCGCGCGAACTTCAACGCCGACCAATCCTTATCGACGGCGCAGACCTTGTAGTCGACGAAGCCGCTGGCGAGTCCCGCCACGCGCACGTCGTCCTGGTTGAAGTCTGCGGCCAGGGTGCTGGTCTGCTTGGGGTGAACGATCCAGAGCGATGCGTGTGGCGGAAGCGCGGCGCGTGCTTCGGCGAAGGCCCGCACGAGCTGCTCGCGCGACTGCACGGGGTAGAACGCGAGCGTGGTGGTGCTATCGATGCGCTTCTGGCGCACGGCGCCGGCGGGAACGGCGGTGAGCAACTCGTCCAGCCATGGCTCACTCCGCATAGAGAGCGGGAGGATGACGAAGTGTGTGCGCGGCTTGATGTCGAGCTTGCGTTCGAGTGCGCCGGCACTGGTGTCTGGTGGACGCTCGCGCGAGGGCAGACGTTGGGGTGCCGGCTGGCGCATGGCTCGCTCGATGGCGTCGTGAAGGGTGTCATCCCAAGCGGTGAAGACGGCATCCGGCAGCGCGGTGCGGACCAACTCGACTTTCGCGGGTACGCCGCCGGCAAAGACGAGCGGCAGATGACAGGTGCTCTTGCTGGCGCGCAGGCCGAGGCCGAGCTCACGACCATGCGAGGGAAGCCGATCCATATCGATCACGACTGCGTTGGGATCCAGTTCACGGAAAGCGCGAATCATGCCGCCGGAGGCTTCCGGCGGGTCGGCGATGACACGGTAGCCAGCGTGACGCAGATCGCGCGCACGCGTGGTGGCATCGTCCTGGTTCCAGCAGATCAGCCGTATTGTCTTCCTGGAGTTTTGAGTGCGCGCCAGCATGGCTGTGTGATAGCACGCGGAGTTCTCTGCCGGAAAGAGAAAAGGCCCGCATGGTGCGAGCCTTTTCTGCATTGCTGCGAGGTGGGTCAGGCTTGGTGTCAGGCCTGAATGGCCTGCATCTCGTCTTCTGCTTCCTCGATGATGCCGTAGCGGCGGAGGAGGTTTGGCAGGTTCTGCGAGAAGGTGGAGCGCGGCATCACGGTATCGCAGCCGGCTTCGATGGCCTTGCTCTTCAGCTCGCCCTGGATCTGGGGAAGGAAGCCGACGATGGAGGTGCCGCGCTTCAGCTTCGCCTTGATCTTGGGGATGAGGGTGAGCGGCTTGCCGTTCGCGTTGTTGAGGTCGAACAGGATCAGCGCGGGACGATCTTCCTCGGCGGTTTCGGTGAGGCGCGCGACGACTTCCTTTTCCGGCTTGAGGAAGGCGACTTTGATGCCCAGCTTCTTCGAGTACTCCTGAATCTTGGCTGCGATGAAGAGATCTTCGATCAGACAGTAGATGCGGGTCGGCGCGTCTTCACGCACCGGGACGGGCTGGACGTAGTCCACCTCGGAGTAGAAGCCGCTGTGCGGCATGCCGCGGAAGTCATTGTTCGGCGAGTGGGTCGCTGGGTCGGCGACGTTGCCGTTGGCTCCGCCGCGATAGCTATGGTCCATGGGGCCGACAAAGACCTGCTGGCGACGGCCCTTGTTCTTGCGGCGCCCATTGCCGTTGTTGGCGTTGTTGTTTCCCGGCGAAGGACGGAAGCCGTTGCCATTGCCGTTGTAGCTGCCTTGGCCGGCGGAGCCCTTCTGATAGAAGCGTTTGCCGGATTTCTGCTTGGGCGGCCCCTGCTGCTGACTGTTCGGGTTGGGGCTGCTCTGGTGTTGGGGGACAGGCTTCTGCTGCACGGGGGCCTCGCCGCCGGCGGTGGGGCCATTCTGCTGGCCTTTGTTTGCCTGGCCGCCTTTGTTGCGGCGTCGACGCCGGCGCCGGTGTCCCTGTCCCGGGTTTTGGCCTGGCTGGTTCTGGGCTTGTGGCGTGCCGGTCTGGGGCTGCGCTGGCATGGCTCCCTGCGGCTCAAAGGCCGGGGACGGGTTCTGCTCTGTTGTCATTCGTGCACTTCCTGGTGCGTGTCTGCTGTAACAAACTTTCTTACTAAGCGCCTGCGATCCTGCGGCCGAGCGAACGAGCTAGGCAGTGGGATCGCCGGGAGTCATTCTGGGGGCCGGAATGGGATTCCAGACGGAATAACGCGCGGCATCCGCATAGCGGTTGTGCTGGCGTGGCAACGTGCTTTCGACGGGCTTGAGCGTATCGTCTGCTCTCAACAGCGTGTGATGCTCGTAATGAGCCGCCCATACAGGCTTTCCAGGGGTCGGCATTTTTCCGAACCCGAAGCGCTCTGTCTGCGACTGTATACCGTGCTGACTATTCGAAGTGTGGCGAGCTCTCCGTCTGGGTCCGGATCCGGTCCGTTTGCTGGGACCTCATGCGCCGGCCCACGTGAGGGCATCAGCCGCTCGATAGGCAACTCCAAGCATACTAACTGGGCTGCTTCGTGGCAAGTGCAAAACTCGCCGGGCTACAAACGAGAGATTCCAAGGCAGATACGAGCGGTGAGACATGCGGTGCCGGAGGAGCAATGCCGAGACAAATAGCGCTGAAGCCAACAATGGCGGAGACAGGAACGCCGCCCGGGGCGGGCGGCGTTGTCCGTAATGGCCAATCACTGGCCTCCCTGAATGACCGCGGTCGTCTGCGGTGAAGTAAGTCCGGTGGTGGTAGGGCCCTATGGGCTCCTGACTCTACACATCCGGAAGTGAATCGCCGGGCCCTTCTCAACGGGGACCGCGTGCGTCGCTGGCTGTCTACCTATAGTGCAGTTCCCGTGCCATTCAGGAAATTGTTTGTTTTGAGTTACTTACCGGAGGAGTAGCGCTGATTCCTCCTGATTTCTGGAGTTCGGGAGGGCCGGCTTTCCGAGTTTTCGTAGCTCGGAAGTTGTATCGAGGCCGGCTGGCGGGGTCGGAAGCTAGTGCTGGCAGGCGGTGCAGTAGTGGGTTCCGCGGCCGGCGAGGAGGATGCGCCGGAT
>JAOAPJ010000037.1 GCA_025462805.1 Acidobacteriaceae bacterium | reverse complement strand
CGGCACCGCCATCAGGAGGGATCTCGGCTGCAAGATCGGACGGCGTGGCGGCAGGCTTGTCCGACAGCGCGAACTGCGCGAGCCGGCGGTGCACATTGCCGCGCGAACGGATGCGCTCCACAATCTCCTGGCCCAGGTAGCATCCTTTGGCGAAGTGCAGCGCCCGCATCTGTCCCGTCTCCTGCGGCAGGTCGCGCTCCACCAGGTCCACCCCGTAACGCGGAATGCCCTCCAGAACGCGCAGCGCCTCGGCCGCACGCAGTCCGCAGGGCGCCGCACCGGCCGCCAGCAGCACCTGCCAAAGCATGCTGACGCTCTCATTGGCGCACCATAGCTCGTAGCGGGGCGAGACGGTCGGATATCCACCGGTTAGCTGTACCGGAACGCCGCAGATCCGGGTCTGCAGGATCCACAGGGCATCGCCACCAGCCGGGAGCTGCACGCCGAGGGCGCCCAGCAGCTGCGCCGCCAGTGGCCCGGCCAGCCCCAGGCACGTCCGGGTGACGGAGATGTCCTCGATCGCGACGTCGTCCATGATGATGAACCGGTCGAAGTGGGCCATCAGCGTGGGAATCTGGCTGCGGTCCGTCATAACCAGGATGTGGTCGGGCATACGGTACGCATCGCAGTCGCCCTGGATGCGGCCCTGCGCATTGAGCACAAAGCTATAATTCCCGGCGCCCTCGGCGAGCCCCTGGATGTTGTTGGTCAGCATGCCATTCAACCACCGGACGCGATCTGCGCTGGCCACGGCAATCTGCCCGCGATGGCCCAGGTCGAAGGCTCCTGCGCCCTCAGTGAGTGCCGCGAGCTCCTGAGAGGTCACGCTGAAAACCGGGAAGCTGCGGGCTCCGGCCAGCTCCTCGAGCGCTGCGGGCGCGCCGCCCAATGTGACGGCGAGCGCCGTGGGCGTGCTGACCAGAGTGCCTGGTGCCGCGTCTGATGATGCAGCGACATTGGTGGCCGGGGTGTCTTGCATAGCGGAAGCCTACGGAAAATTATAGCCTTCAGAGAGTGGGCGAGTCGCACGCAGCATGGGGTGGGAGAAACGAATGAAGGCAAAGCAGTCGCGACTGGCAGGATTCACAGCAGGTTGGCTGGCGGCGGTGCCGCTCTGGGCACAGCAGTCGCCTGCGCCCCCAGCACAGAACGCGCCGACCCAGCAGACCGCGCGTGGGGAGCAGACGCAGAGCGCCAAGCCTGACGCAGCAAAGCCGGACGGGCAGAAAGCGGACACGCAGAAGGCGGATCCCAAGATCACGGCCGAGCAAGCCAAGACTCTGTTCGCCTCAGTGGATGAGATCCTGGCCTTCGCCAGCAAGGACACCGACCTCACGATTCGCCATCCGGTGAAGCGCCGGCTCACCACCCGCAACGAGGTGGAGAACTACATTCAGGGAAAGATGAAGGACGACAAGGATGCCGCGCGGCTGCAGAGCTCGGAGATCGTCCTGAAGAAGTTTGGGCTGCTGGACCGCGACTTCCAGCTGCAGCCCTTCCTGGTCAGTCTGCTGAAAGAACAGATCGCCGGCTACTACGACAGCAAGACGAAGACGGTGAACATGCTGGACTGGATCGCGCCGGACGAGCAGAAGCCGGTGCTGGCCCACGAGCTGACCCACGCCCTGCAGGACCAGCACGTTGACCTGGAGAAGTGGAGCGACCAGAGCAAAGACTCGATTGCCAAGAATGTCGATGAAGACAACGACCACCTCCGCACCGACGAGGTCGATACGGCGCGCGAAGCCGTCGCGGAGGGCCAGGCGATGGTGGTTTTTCTGGACTGGGGCCTTGCGCCCAAGGGCCAGTCGCTGGCCAAGCTGCCGGATCTGGGTGCGCAGCTTGACGAACTGGGTGGAGATGACAGCGATTCGCCGGTGTTGAAGCGCGCGCCGCTGCTGCTGCGGGAGTCGCTTCTGTTTCCGTATCGTGAGGGGCTGAACTTCGAGCAGACGGTGTTGAAGGACGAGGGTCCGCAGCAGGCCTTCTCGGGCGCGCTCGACCGGCCGCCCTCCAGCACCTACGAGGTGATGCACCCGCACGTCTGGGAGCGGCAGGAGCAGCCGACGCTGCTGACCATGCCGGACATCCACTCCATCATCGACGCCGACTACGCGCCATACGACATAGGCGTGATGGGTGCGTTCGATGTGCAGATCCTGGGCGATCTTTTCTCCGGCAAGACGGCATCGGCCTCGCTCACCTCTGCCTGGGATGGGGGTGTCTATTACGCCGCGCAGAGCCGCGCCGCCAAGACGCCGGAAGAGAAGGCCTCGACGAAGTCAGTTGCCCTGCTCTACCTCTCGCAGTGGAAAAGTGCGGACGCGGCGGCGAACTTCGCGGCCATCTACGCCGAAAATCTGAAGCGCAAGTACAACGAGGTCCACGTACAGCCGGTGGACGAGAGTGCAGGCGGCACCAGCACGCAAGGCTCGGACGAGAGCATCTTCAACACCGAAGAGGGTCCAGTGCTGATCGCCACTGTCGGACGCGGCGTCTTCATCAGCGAGAGCTTCCCGCTGCCCACGGCGCGCAAGCTGGAGCTGGCGATGACCGGAGCGTTGCAGCATAGCGGAGAGCAACAGGCCGCACTGCCGGCGCAACGCTTCGCGCTTCCTCGGACGGAACTGAGCGCCAGCCTGTCGCGCATGCTGAGCCACTACGGCACGATGCGAGCAGAGCTGCCGCACTAGCTGCAGGTATAGGGCTCAGGGCACAGGGGCCGGTTATACTGAGCTGTCCATTCCAAGCAGTGCGCGTGCATGATGACGCGCGGAGAACGATTTGCAACAAGCAGAGATCGGCATCATCGGCGGCAGCGGGCTCTACTCCATGCCCGGCCTCACCGACACACAGGAAGTGGCAGTCGACACACCGTTCGGCGAACCCTCAGACAAGCTGGTGCTGGGCAAGCTCGAGGGCCGCAGTGTGGCTTTTCTGGCGCGCCATGGCCGCGGTCATCGCCTGCTGCCCAGCGAGATCAACTTCCGCGCCAACATCTTCGCGATGAAGAAGCTCGAAGTGGGACGCATCATTTCCGTCTCGGCTGTCGGCTCGCTCAAGGAAGAGCACAAACCCACCGACTTCGTGGTGCCCGACCAGTTCATCGACCGCACGTTCCTGCGTACCAGCACGTTCTTCGGTGACGGCATCGTTGCTCACGTCGCCTTCGGCGATCCGGTCTGCGCGGTGGTGGCGAAGGCCATCGCGGACGCCTGCGATGCGGAGGGCGTCACCGGCAAGCGCGGCGGCACCTACATCTGCATGGAGGGTCCGCAGTTCTCCACGCGTGCGGAGTCGAACCTCTACCGCAGCTGGGGCGCGGACGTGATCGGCATGACCAACCTGCAGGAGGCGAAGCTCGCGCGCGAGGCGGAGATCTGCTACGCCACCATGGCCATGGTCACAGATTACGACTGCTGGCGCGCCGGACACGACGATGTCACCGTCGACCAGATCGTCGCGGTGATGCATCAAAACGCCGCTAATGCCGCGAAGGTTCTGCGCTCCGCGGTCCGCGCGGTACCGGCAGAACGCGCGTGCGCCTGCTCGACCGCGATGCAGCACGCCATCCTAACCAGCCGCGAGGCGATCCCGGCAGCGACGCGCGCCAAGCTCGAGCCGATTCTCGGGAAATACCTCTAGACGCACCTCCCTGGTCTACGAGTTAAAGGACATTGCATGTCGATTGTTGTTGTCGGAAGTGTTGCGTTCGACAGTATCGAAACGCCCAGCGGACGCGCGGACCACGTTTTGGGAGGCGCCGCTACCTACTTCGCACTCGCCGCCAGCTACTTCACGCCGGTGCG
>JAOAPJ010000005.1 GCA_025462805.1 Acidobacteriaceae bacterium | reverse complement strand
AGTACCGAGGTGGGAGGCGCGGATGAAGAAGAATCCGACCTCGATGTGGAGTGGTCTGGCGGCGTGGCCAAGAACGCCACCATCAACTTCGTCTACGTTGGCAACAGCACCAACTTCAGCGTCTTCGACTCTCTCCAGTTCGCCATCACCAACAACCTCGCGCCAATCATCAGCATCAGCTACGGGGGCTGCGAGACGTCGTTCACCTCTGGCGATGTCAGCACCATTCAGTCCTGGTTCGAACAGGCCAACGCGCAGGGCCAGACCGTCGTCGCCGCCTCGGGTGACTCCGCCGCGGCGGACTGCGACGTCAACCCCAGCAGCGGTGCACCGTTGCAATCCGCCACCCACGGACCCGCTGTCGACTGACCCGCGTCCTTCCCCTACGTCACGGGGATCGGCGGGACAGAGTTCAGCGGCGATACCTCGTCACCCAGCACCTACTGGAGCAGCAGCAATAACGCCAGCAACGGCTCCACCCTGCTTTACATTCCGGAGCAGGCCTGGAACGACACCTCCAGCACCAATGGCCTGGAAGGCGGTGGCGGCGGCGTCAGCGTCGTATTCGGCGAGCCTTCCTGGCAGACCGGCACCGGAGTCCCCAGCAACGCCGGTCGTAACGTGCCCGATATCTCACTCGCCGGCTCGCCCAACCATGATGGCTATCTCTACTGCACGGTCGGCTCCTGCGTCAGCGGGTTCCGCGATGCCACCGGCAATCTCAAGGTGGCCGGCGGCACCTCCTTCGGCGCGCCCATCTTCTCCGGCATCCTGGCGCTGATTGAACAGCAGCTCGCGTCCAAGGGACTGGGCAATATCAATCCCACCCTCTACTCGATCGCAAGCTCCTCGCCCACCGCCTTCCACGACATCACCACCGGGAGCAATATCGTTCCCTGCACCGCCGGCTCGGCCGGCTGCGGCAGCTCCGGCACCTTCGGGTACAGCGCAGGCCCCGGCTATGACCAGGTCACCGGCCTGGGCACCCCGGATGCCAACCTGCTCGCGGCGGCATTCGTCAGCAGCGCCGCTGGGGGTGGATCTGCGTTGATCGCCACCAACACCGTGCTCACTACGTCTGTCCCAGCTCCAACCCCCACCGCCAGCATCACTTACACCGCCACCGTCACACCGACCACAGGCAGTGGGACGCCTGGCGGCAGCGTGCAGTTTGCCGTGGACGGCGCCAACTCGGGCAGCCCAGTCACGCTCGCCAGCGGAGTCGCCACCCTGACGACTTCGTTCGCCGCTGTCGGTTCTCACACCATCACCGCGACTTACTCTGGCAGCACCACCTACGCCACCTCAGCCGGCACGCTTGCATCGAACGTCGCCAACCTCGGCGGCTTTACCCTCAGCGCCACCGCGCTCACCGTGAAGCAAGGCAGCAGCGGCACCTCCACCATCACAACCACGCCCTCCGGTGGCTTTACTGGCGCGGTCAACTTCACCGCCAGCGCGCCCGCGACCCTGACCAACGCCTGCTATACCATCACCACTGCCACCGTGACAGGAGCCGCTCCTGTCACCGCCACCATGACCCTCTACACGCAGCAGAGCTCTTGCACCACGACCGGCAGCCGCAAGCTCCTGGTGCAGGCCAAGGCCACGGGAAGCGGGCGGCCTCCGCTCACCTTGCTCTATGCCGGACTGCTTCCGCTGCTCTGCCTGACCGGCATCCGCCGCCGGCGCAACGGCTGGAACAGCATCGCACTGGTGGTCTGCGCTGCCGGCACATTACTCTGGCTCAGCGGCTGCGGCGGCGGCAGCAGCAGCACTTCCAGCACCGTCACCCCCAAAGGCACATACGCCATCACCCTCACGGGCACCAACAGCGCCGGCACGCTCAGCAATACGGCCACCGTGAACCTGACCGTCAACTGAGGACGAGGCAGGAACAAACGCCCGCAAAGAAAAGGGGCACAGAGCCGATCGGCTCCGTGCCCCTTCTTCTTTCTCTACTGATTGCGGTTACGAATGCGCCACAGCGGCCTTCGCCGGTGCCGCGCTCACCTTGAAGCGCTTCATGGTGACGGCGAGCTTGCGCTCGATCTTCTTCACCTCGTTGCGCTCTTCCGGCAAAGCGAAGGTATGTGCCGTGCCTGAGCGCGAAGCGCGCCCCGTACGGCCCACGCGGTGGACAAAGTCCTCCGCTTCCTTCGGCAGATCGTAGTTCACGACATGCGCCACGTGCGGCACATCGATGCCGCGCGCTGCGACGTCAGTGGCTACCAGCACCCGGTTCGAGCCATCGGCGAAGCTCTTCAGCGCCGCTACCCGCTGCGACTGCGTGCGATCGCCATGGATACGCGCCGCCGCGTGGCCTTCCTTGCTCAGGCGATTGGCCAGCCGGTCCGCTCCATGCTTGGTGCGGGTGAAGACTAGGAAGCTGCCTTGATGCTGGCTCAGCAGGTGTCCCAGCAGCTCCGCCTTCTTCTCCTTCGAGACTTCGAACATCTGCAGCGCGACATTGTCGGCCGTCTTCAGCTCGGTCGAGATGTCGATGCGCACCGGGTTCTTCAGGTATTCCCGCGTTACATCGCGCATCTCCGGATTGAGCGTGGCCGAGTAGCACAGTGTCTGCCGGTCCGGCCGCAGCTTGCCGACGATCCGCTTGATGGACGGCTTGAAGCCCATGTCCAGCATGCGGTCACACTCATCCAGCACCAGTACTTCGACGCCCTCAAGCTTCACCAGCTTGCGGTCGAGGAAGTCTTCGAGGCGGCCCGGGGTCGCGATGATCAGCCGCACTCCGCGGCGCAGCGCATCGAGCTGCGGGCCTTCTGCAAGGCCGCCCACCACCAGCGCCGCACGCATGTTGCCCTCCGGCATCAACTGCCGGTAGACCTTCTCGATCTGCATGGCCAGCTCACGCGTGGGCAGCAGGACCAGCGCGGTCGTCTGCTTGCCGGGCGTCTTCTGCAGCCGCTCGATGATCGGGATCATGAAGCTGAGCGTCTTGCCCGTGCCGGTCTGTGCCGTGGCGAGTACGTCCCGGCCTTCGAGCGCCGGGGGGATGGCTCCTGCCTGGACAGGAGTAGGGGTTACAAAGTTCACCGCCGCAAGGCGCTTTTGCACCAGCGGCGAAAGGGGCATTTCTGAAAATTGATTCAACTTGGCTTCCTATGCATCGCCGTGACAAACCAATGGTTCGTACGCGATGCGCGACATGCGCGGCTTCGCCCGGGAGGAAAACACTCTGCTCCTGGTCCGATCGCGTGTCGTTTCGGCCAGAGTTCGTGGCAGAGACGATCGGGGGCGGCGCGCCTATTCTG
>JAOAPJ010000420.1 GCA_025462805.1 Acidobacteriaceae bacterium | reverse complement strand
CCACGTCAGAATCGCGTCTACCGCGCGGTCTCGGTGAAGTGATCCTTGTCCACGAGGGTGTACTCGGCCGCATCCGGATCCGCGATCTTGTACATGACGCCATCAGCCTGTTTTCCGTGGATCGTGAGCATCACGTAGTGAAAGACAGGAAACGCGGTATCCCTGTACTTATCCTGCGGGCCACGCACCAGGACCGGATAAGGAGCCGCTCCACCACCCCCGCTGATGATGTGCGTGATGCCGTTGAACTCGAAGCGCTCATAGTTGTGAATGTGTCCATACACTGCGATGAACTTCTGCCGCGCGGTGAGCGCGCGCGCCTCGAGATATCGCCGAAGCGTCACGCCATTCGCGCCAGGGATGTTCGCAATGAATTCGCTCTGCGTGTCCGCAATCAGCGGCACATGCATCTGGATGAGGACGAAATCGACGCCACTCGGAATATGATCCAGCTGGTGGATTAGCCACTCCGCCTGCCGTCCCGTTGGCCACATGGGCTCTGTCGAATTCAGGTTGATGATCAGAACATTGCCCAGCAGCACGGAGTAGAAGCCATTGCCGTCGAGGCGCGGAAAATGATCGAAGAAGTTCTTCTGCCCGGCGGGAGCATACGCCATGAGTTCATGGTTGCCGACCGTTGGGTAGAGCCGGTCACTGCGAGCCCAGGAGACCGCCTCCTCATCGAACACCTTCCAATCGCGAAGATCATCTCCATGGAGCGGCAAATCGCCGGTGAACAGCACCGCATCCGGGTGTTCTGCCCCCACTCGCGCCGCCAGCCATTTACGCGCCCGCGGATGGGTCACTCCCGTGGTCTTTGGATCCGTGAAACGGGTGTCCCCATAAACCAGGACACGCAACGGCTGTCCCGGCTTGATGCCCGCAACGACAAAGGTGGGCTGATCAATCCGGTCCAGGGCAGATTGGCCGTGCGCTGCAGCAACACCGCACATCATCGCAATGCTTAACAGCAGCAGGGAGAAGGCGCGGAGAGGCCTCGGCTGTTGCACCGGAATCGGTCCGTTCCTCACAGGCCGCCGCCCACGAAGTGAACGATCTCGAGACGATCCCCGGCGACAAGTCTGGTTGAGGACCACTCTGGGCGACGGACGATCTCGCCGTTACGCTCCACCGCGATGCGGTCTGCCTTCATCTCCAGCTGCTCGATCAGCGACTCGAGCGTGGCCGACTGTGGATCTAGAGCCACCTCTCGAGGCTGCCCGTTGAGGACGATCTCCATACCCCGAGAGTACCAGCGACGTGTTTCCTACTTGGTGCCGCAGCGTGACGGAGAAGGAGGCGCTTGGCCGCGCTCTGCAAGCAGTGAACCTAACGGCCCCGGAAGAATCGCCGTTTCAGCCGCTGCGACAGTGAAGGCACCAGTGGGCAGCCGTAGTAGACCTCACGGTTGGCGGCCATCAACATCTGGATCGCCTGGACGCGTGGATCGGTGCTGTGAATCGAAGGAATACTCCCTGCCGCGTGCACGTACTCGTCCGCCAGGTATTCGATGGCGTGTCCCAGAGCCTCCAGGGCGAAGCCGGCCTGCTGGGTAATACGACGGCGTGCCGTTCTCCCGCCGACGCCGGTTGCGGCGGCATGAAACGGCGTCCGGATCACCGGTTGATGTATGCCCAGCTGCGGGGACCGCGTCGCGCTCCGGGCGGCATTCGGCTGTGCGGCCTGGACGCGCTCAGCAGTCCGGGTATCGGCTAAGTTGGGGGCTACAGGTGAGGCGGCCATCGGGGGATCCTCCGCAATTGCGTTGTAGCCACCATATCGGCGCAGAACTGCGTTTCCGCGAGCGAACCCTTCTTTTTTTCTTCGCCCCTCCCGCGCCGGGAATCAGCGATCCAAAAAGGGACTCAGCAGGGCCCGGCTCAGGCTCTTCCGCCGTTGCCTCCGCCGCCCCGGCCAGCAGCCTCTTTCGATCAGAATAAGGGAGTTAACTAGGGCTGCTTGACTGCCTTGCAGCGCAGACCTAAGCTCGGAACAGACGCCGCGCGGAGAAGGTCTCCTCCCTCCCATCGAAGGATCACATGCAGACACCCCACTACTTCTGGAATTACCTTCCGCTCCTCCTCCAGATCTTGGTTGCTGTGGGCATGGGCGCCGCCATGGTGACCGGCTCCTTCTTTATCGGTAAGCATCGGCGAACCGCCACCAAGCTGCAGACCTATGAATGCGGCATCGTGGCTGAGGGAAATGCCCGCGGCCGCTTCTCCGTCCGCTTCTATATGGTCGCCATGTTATTCATCCTGTTCGACGTGGAAGCCGTCTTCCTGCTGCCTTGGGCGGTCATTTATCGTCATCTGCCGACGATTACCGGCTCCCGCTTCTTCGGCTTTTGGGAGATGGTGGTCTACCTGGGATTCGTACTGGTCGGCTTCTTCTACATCCTCAAGAAGGGCGTGCTCGACTGGGCCGCCGACCGGGGAGACCTCTAGCTCATGTGGCTTAGCGAACACTACGACAAGGCTGGCGTCCTCGCCCAGCACGGCTCCAACCCAGCCATCGCCGCCATCCAGACGGAGCTGCCGGATGCACTACTCGACGCGAAGTTCGACCGCCAGGAACTCACCCTCAAGATTGCTCGCGATCAGATCCTCGCCGTTACCGGTCTGGTGCAGAAGGCGGGCTACAACTTTCTCGAAGACGTCACCTGCCTCGACCTATACCCGACCGAGCCACGCTTCCAGGTCACCTATCACATCCTCTCCCACAGCCTGAAGGCGCGCGTGCGTCTGGCCGTTCCTGTTGACAGCCTGGACCTGGAGGTCGAGAGCATCACCTCCGTCTGGCCCTCGGCGGACTTCTATGAGCGCGAGGTCTTCGATCTCTTCGGCGTCCGCTTTGGTGGCCATCCGAATCAGCGCCGCATTATGATGCCCGACGAGTGGGAGGGCCACCCGCTGCGCAAGGATTACCCGGTGGAGGGCTACCGCTGATGCCAACCACACCTGAGACTCCCGTCTCTCACTCTGTTCCGCCGGAGCTGACCGCGCGCGACAGTGAGAAGACCCCGGTCATGCCCTACGCGGCCGACTTCCAGATAGATCAGCTCATCCAGCCGCGGCCGGAAGAGGGTTCACGCGACCGCACCATGATCCTCAACATGGGGCCGCAGCATCCGTCCACCCACGGTGTGCTGCGCCTGGTGCTTGAGATCGACGGCGAGACAGTGCTACGCGTCGTCCCGGATATTGGCTTTCTCCACACGGGAATCGAGAAGACCTGCGAGGCCAAGTTCTATCAGCAGGTGGTGCCCCTCACCGATCGCATCGACTATCTCTGCCCGATGACGAACAATCTCTGCTACTGCCTCGCAGTAGAGAAGTTGCTTGGTCTCGAGCTGCCGCCCCGGGCTCAGTATCTGCGAGTCTTGTTGAACGAACTTACCCGAATCCAGTCGCACCTGGTGTGGCTGGGGACACACGCCATGGACATCGGCGCGCTCACGGTCTTCCTTTATTGCTTCCGCGAGCGCGAAGAGCTTCTGAAGATCTTCGAGCACGTCTCCGGGCAGCGCATGATGACGTCGTACTTCCGGGTCGGCGGCATTGCCCTCGAGCCCCCGGTCGACTTCTACGAGCGGGTGCAGAACCTGCTCAACATCATGCCGTCGAAGATTGACGAGTATCAGAACCTGCTCACCGGCAATCCAATCTGGATCAGCCGCACCCAGGGCGTGGGTTATCTGTCGCCCGAAGACGCGATCGCGCTCGGCGTCACCGGACCGCCGCTGCGTGCATCGGGCGTCGACTGGGATCTGCGGCGCGATATGCCGTATTCCGGTTACGAGAACTTCCAGTTCAATGTGCCGGTCTCGACACGAGGCGATGTCTGGGCGCGCTATATCGTGCGCATGGACGAGATGCGTGAGTCGGTGAAGATATGCCAGCAGGCGCTGGATGGCATGCCGGGAGGTCCTCTCAATGCCGACGCGCCCAAGGTGGTCCTGCCCGACCGCGAGGTGATGAAGACGCAGATGGAGGCGCTCATCTATCACTTCAAGATCGTCACCGAGGGCTTTGCCGTTCCTCCCGGCGAGGTCTACCAGGCCATCGAGTCGCCGCGCGGAGAGATGGGCTACTACGTCGTGTCCGACGGCACGGCCAAGCCCTATCGCGTCCACATGCGCAATCCATCCTTCGCCACGCTCCAGGCGGTAGACAAGATGTGCGCCGGGCGGCTGCTGGCGGACGTCGTCGCCGTGATCGGCTCGATCGACATCGTGCTGGGAGAGATCGACCGGTGATGGCCTCGACCATGTCTGATGGAGTCGATGCCCCGCTGCTGCCCGATGTCGCGCGCGAGCTGTGGAGTTCGTTCGTCTCGCTGATTCGCAGCTACACCGCAGCCCATGGCCTGAATGGCAGCCGCCAGGCAGTGCTCGAGGTCAGCGCGGATCATCTGCTGGTACGTGCGGGTGAGCGACTGCTGACGGTGCGCTTCGATGGCGAGCGCGGCACCATGACGCGCGAGACTGGCACACCAATCGAGTTCACGCTCGACGAGCACGGCAGGCTGGTCTTCGAAAATAGCACCGAGGAAATGGATATGGTGGCAGAGCGCCTGGCGCGGGAGATGATGCGATGACCCCAGAGATCAATCCGGTAGCGAATACTGTCTTTTCGCCGGAGCTGGCGGCACGTTTTGACAAGTTGGTCACGCTTTACCCAGTGCGCCGCTCGGCGTTGATCCCCATGTTGCTCTATGCGCAGGATGAGGTTGGCGCCGTGACCGATCCCGTCATCGCCGAGATCGCGGAGCGGATCGGCATCACTGAACTCGAAGTGCGCAACGTGATCAGCTACTACTCGCTGCTGCATACTAAGCCGCATGGCAGGTTTCACGTACAAGTCTGTACCAACATCTCCTGCATGCTGCG
>JAOAPJ010000419.1 GCA_025462805.1 Acidobacteriaceae bacterium | reverse complement strand
GCGAGATCGTCGAAGAGATCGTCGAGCATGCGATGGCCGAGGGTGCGGAGCTCCTCCCACTCTTCTTGAGTGGAGGGATCGAGTGTGCGCTCCTGCGGGATGGCAACAGCGTCGGATGCAGAGTATGCAGTCAAGGACATCAACGAGACCTCGCGAGTCTGGATACGGGCGAGGCACGCCGCAGGGGTGTGTCAACCGCTCGGGTCCACGTCCCCGAAAGTCAGGGATCGCAGCGCCATCCACAAGGATACCGCGTTGGACCGACGCCGGGGTATGAGCTGCTCGAAGCGGAGAGAAGGCTGGGTTTAAAGGGCCTGGGTGAGGCGCGGCAAGAGGCCTGCGTGACTAGTCTCATAGAGTGCCAGCAGGCGCTGGCGCATCAAGTAATACGCTGCGGATGCCTCATGGATGTAGAAGGGAATGCGTAGGCTCTGGCGGCGCAGCAGCATCGCCATTTCGATCTGATTGATCGCCTTTTGAAGACGGGCGGCGTCGCGGCGCATGATCTCGGAGACGATAGTGGCGTCTTCAAAGTTCCAACGCTGCACAAATATGGCGAGATCGAGCATGACCTCTGCATTGCGACGGAGGCGGGGCAGGCCGTCGGGACCGCCGAGCAGGCGCCACATCGCCTGGGGTTGTAGCTCCAGCTGGTTTCCACGCGGCTCCAGGTAGGCCTTGGCGATCCGCTCGAGATCGGCGAAGTTCAGCGGCTCCAGCCGGGCCAGCAGTGCATTCCAAGTCATCTTCTGCTGGGCACGACGCCTCAGGAAGAAGCGCGCCTGCACTGCGACGATGGCGAGAAGAAGGAGGGCGACTGCTGCCAAGCCGATCACGACTAGATCTCCTCTTTCTCTGTCCCCAATGCTTCGGCGAGATCGTAACTTAGTCTGTGCGTTTGAAGCAAGATGGCATTTCGCATTTCTGGAGGGATCGATTCTCTTTCGGGTTCGGCTCGCCAGAAAGTGGCCATCCAGAAAACCAGCGTGTTGAGATACGCGATTTTCCTGGCGTTCTCGAGCGTCCCATAATGCGCTGCGGCGCCCCAATAACCGTGCATTCCTTCCACCAGGAAGCACATGAGAGCCCAGATCGTGAGTCCGGCGCCCAGGCCCATCAGGTGCGAACGCCAGTAGACACCGAATCGCTGCGCTGTGAGCAGGATGACGGTGAAGAGCTCGCAGGTGACGATGCTGGTGAAGAGATTCGCGCGCATCTGCCATTCCTTATGCGAGTGCACATGCAGCGGATGCACCCAGAAAGTGAGCGCGACCGCGAGAGCGATGCCGAGAACGCTGAGCCACGTCAT
Source organism: Acidobacteriaceae bacterium (assembly GCA_025462805.1). Next base: position 5,429 of record JAOAPJ010000419.1, on the reverse strand, counting down.
CGTGCGTAGAGAATCTGCTATCCACCGGCCGACCGGCCGCAGAAGGTGGAGAGCGACCTCCGCAAGCACTGCAAACAGGAGACAGAAATCGAAAAGCGCACCCGACCAGTAGATTGTGGGGTAGGCGCGGGCGGCGAGCAGGCGGTAATCCACAAAGAGCACCGCCGTAGACACAATCTGGAAGAGGATGTACGCGGAGAAAAACGGATAACTGCGGACGCGGTGGCGAAGGATAAGGACGAGAAGCAGGGCGGCGTGGCCGAGAAAGCCCGCCGCCCAGAGCACTTTATCCAGATTGGAGATATGCATCTCGACGCCGTCCTGCGACGAGACTAATTGTCACAGGCCTAAAAGCGAAATCAAAGTGTCAATAAGGGGCGCGCTCCTCGACGGAGGCACCGGATTGGTTCCACCCGGCGAGCTGGCCACCGGCGGAACCGGGTTGGTCCCACCCGGCGAGCTGGCGAATGCCGATCCGGTGGCGGTGACAAGGAGAGCTGCGGTGAGGGTGAGGGTGCGGATCCTGCGCGTCATGGTGGAGCTCCAGGCGCTGGTAGCGCCACCATGAATGTAACCAAAGTTCATTTAGCTATGGAAGGCCGATTACCCCGGTGACCTATTCGGTCATTATCACTTCAGGCTTCACCTGCTGGTCCTCTGCTGGTCCTCTCGAACTTAGCGACCCTGCTCCTCCAGGTACTTCTCTGCTTCCAGCGCGGCGGCGCATCCGGAGCCCGCGGCTGTGATCGCCTGACGGTAACGTCGGTCCTGCACATCTCCGCAGGCGAAGACCCCGGGGACCCGGGTGTGGACATCATCGTGGGTTACCACATAGCCTTCGCTGTCTAACTCGATCTGGCCGACGAACGGACGAGTGTTGGGCTCGTGACCGATTCCGAGGAACATCCCGCTGAGTGGGAGCAGTGACTTTTCACTGGTGAGCGTGCTGCGAAGACGCAGGCCAGTGACTTCTTTCTGCTCCACGCCGATTACCTCATCCACCATCACGTTTGAGATGAACTGGATCTTCTCGTGCGAGCGCGCCCTTTCGAGCATGATGTGCGAGGCACGGTAGTTGTCCGACCGATGGAGGATGTAGACCTTGGAGGCAAAGCGAGTAAGAAACAGCGCCTCTTCCATTGCTGAATCGCCGCCGCCGATCACCGCGATCTGCTTGCCGCTGAAGAAGAAGCCGTCGCAGGTGGCGCAGGAGGAGACGCCGTGTCCGATGAGCGCCTGCTCGGAAGGGAGCCCCAGCCAGCGTGCCGAGGCGCCACTCGCGATTATCAGAGTACGGGTGCGGACGATCTCCGAGCCAAGATTCAGTGCGAAGGGCTTGACGGAGAGATCGGCCGAGACCAGATGGGCCATTTTGAACTCTGCCCCGAAGCGGCTGGCCTGCTTCTTCATATTTTCGATCAGTTCAGGCCCCTGGATGCCGTCGGGCCAGCCAGGGAAGTTCTCCACCAGGGTGGTGATGGAGAGCTGGCCGCCCGGCTCGTGGCCCTCCAGAACCAGTGGCTTGAGGTTGGCCCGGCCGGTGTAGATGGCTGCCGTGAGCCCGGCGCAGCCGGAACCGAGAATGACTGTGTCGCGAACAATGTCTGCCATGATCAGTATGTGTGCATTTGATTCTAACCATGTAGAAACGACTCCGCGGCTGGCTGCGGGGGGAGGAGGAGGGCGAATGGCGGATTTGGTGCTGGTGTACGGGATGCGACTGCTGCCGGCAGATGAGGTGAAGCAGGTGGGCGCTGCTCCAGTGACGCTGAATAACGGCAATGAGGCACAGGTGACCATGCATGTGCTCGAGGGGTCGCGGGAGCAGATCGAAAATCAGCTGAAGCAGAGCATCGACGCGTTCTTTGACTTCTATCCCGAGATTTAGGGGCCTGTGACGCGTCGTATGGGGCACGCGGTGAATGCCGGGGACAGGCGGTCGGCAATGAGGAGAAAACAAAGGATGGGTCAGCAGGCAGCAGGGACCGTACTTCCCGCCTTACGGATCGCGCTGCTCATCCCCTGGGCGGTGACCGCAATGGCGCAGAGCTCCGGCCCGGCGTCCGCTCTAGTGCAGCCGAAACCCAGCGCCCAAGACGTGCTGGCTGCGATGGTGCACCATGCCGCCACCATTTTCGCAGGCGAGGTCTACGCCATTCGTATGCCGCAAGGGACAAACCAGGGACCCACGAACCAGGGGACTACGAACCCGGGGTTATTTACGGGCAGGATCTCCAGTTCTCGCCCGGATGCTGTGGAGATTGAGTTTAGGGTGGATGTTGCTATCCGCGGCACGTCCATCGGGAGCGACTATGTTCTGCGCATGCCGGCTGCCGGTTGGCAGCAGAGTCCGCCGATCTTTGCGCTGCACCAGCGCGCGGTGAACTTCCTGAGGCCGCCCGATGCCAGCGGCTTCTCTGGGCCGGTTCAAGGAGAGCGAGATCAGCCGGGTCAGCCAGTGGGCGTGCTGTCGATCGACGACAACAACCAGGTGGACCTGAGCCGGGTTGCGCGACTGGTCACGGCGAGCCCGCCGGCTGAAAACGGTGCGCCAGAGCCTAACAGCACGACGCGGGATGGCAATGGAGCGGCGGGTTCCGCTCCGGTGGAAGCACCGCATGTACCCGGTGTTTCGACGGGAGCGGGGCGGGATACGCTCATCTCCGGATCGACCCAGGGCCAGATGCCAGAGTTGAACGGCAGCAAAGTGCCCTTCCTCGCGCTGGTGCGAGATGTGACGGTGCTGAGCGCGGCAGAGGCTCCGGGCGGCGGTCCTTAGCAAACGAAGTAGCGTAAGCGCGAAGCGAGCGTGGAGCGCTCCGCATCTCTTCTTTGGGAAACCATCATCGACCTGAGGAGCGACCATGAACGCGACCCATCCGCAGAACGCCGTCATCTCACCCCCGCGCCCGCGAGTGGTGGTGGTAGGGGCAGGATTCGCTGGACTGAACGCAGCCCTGGCTTTGGGCCAGATGGCAGTGGACGTGACGGTGGTCGATCGCCGGAATCACCATACCTTTCAGCCGCTCCTATACCAAGTCGCCGTGGGCGTACTGTCGCCGGCCGATATCGCGCAGCCTATCCGGACTGTGCTGCGGGGTAAAGAGAACATTGAGGTGCTGATGGATGAGGTGATCGGCATTGATGCGGCACATCGGATGGTGCAGCTCCGCAGCAGCGCGAACCTGGAGTACGACTACCTGATCCTGGCGACTGGATCGACGCACAGCTACTTCGGCAACAACGGCTGGGCCAAGCTGGCCCCGGGCCTTAAAACGCTGGAGGACGCGCGCGAGATGCGCCGCCGCATCATGCTGGCTTATGAGCTGGCAGAGCGCGAGGCGGTCGAGACAGGGACGCATCCGCCGCTGCACTTCATTGTTGTCGGCGGCGGCCCCACCGGGGTGGAACTCGCGGGCGCGATCCGCGATATCGCGAGCCTTTACATGGGCGGGGACTATCGGCACATCGATACACATACCACCCGCGTGCTGCTGGTGGAGGGAGGGCCGCATATCCTACCTTCCTACCCCCCTGATCTGCAGGTGAAGGCGGTGGAGCAACTGCAGCAGCTAGGCGTGGAGGTTATGACGAACAAGATCGTCACCGACCTACAGCCGGGTTATGTGGTGATCGGCAAACCCCCGAACCAGGAGCGGATTCAAGCGCTGGTGACTCTCTGGGCAGCCGGCGTGCAGGCGTCTCCCCTGGGAAAGATGCTGGGAGCCCCGGTGAACAAGAAGGGGTCGGTCATCGTGGACCCGTTTCTGAACCCGCCGGGACTGCCGAATGTGTTTGTCTGCGGCGACGTTGCCGAGGTCACCGAAAATGGCAGGCAGATACCGGGCGTGGCCCAGCCGGCGATGCAGATGGGCACGCAGGCGGCCCACATGATCCGGGCAGACCTGGAGAGTCGCCCGCGTAAGCCCTTCCACTACTTCGACAAAGGCGACATGGCGACGATCGGGCGCAATCGCGCCGTCGCCGATGTGAAGTGGCCGTTCAAGGCACACTGGGGCGGCTTTCTGGCCTGGGCGAGCTGGCTGGTGGTGCACATCTACTTCCTGGTCGGCTTCCGCAACCGCATCCTGGTGATGATCCAGTGGGCCTGGGCTTATCTGGCCCATGGCCATGGCGCTGGACTGATTATGGGAAACCAGAAGCTGCCGGGTTGGGATGAATTGGCTCCGCACCGGCAGGCGACGGATGATCGCCCGCTGGATCTAGCCTCGCCGGCAGTGTTTGATCACGTGACACCGTCGCCGCAGCCAGAACAGATGGCGAATTCGCAAGTAGCCGTGTCGCAGAAAGTGAGCGCCTGAGGCGTCATCTCGGCTAATGTCTTGGCGGCGCGGCCGGCTGATTTCAACAATCAGGCTGGATGGGGCAGTCTTCCGGGTATCATCGTCCCGCTGTTCTCGAGGGGACTCTGATGCGCTTTCTCCGATCTCGGAGCGCCCGCCTGGGCGCTGCCGCTGCAGTCTTGCTCCTTCCGGCAGTATTGGGGGCTCAACCGGCGCCAAGGCTCGAAGCCAGTAGTCCGCTGAAGGTGCCCGCACTCACGTATGAGCGCTACACCCTCCCAAATGGCCTGACTGTGCTGTTGCACGAGGACCATCGTCTGCCGCTAGTCGCGGTAGACGTGTGGTACCACGTGGGTCCTGTGAACGAGGCGCAGGGGCGCACCGGATTTGCGCACCTGTTCGAGCACATGATGTTTGAGGGATCCGAGCATGTCGGCGAGAAGGCCCACTTCCGGTACCTCGAAGGTGCCGGTGCCAGCGATATCAACGGAACCACCGATTTCGATCGCACGAACTACTTCGAAACCGTACCCAGCAATCAGCTGGAACTGGCGCTATGGCTGGAGAGCGACCGCATGGGCTTTCTGCTGGAGACACTGGATCGCGAGAAGCTGACGAATCAGCGTGACGTGGTGCGCAATGAACGCCGCCAGGGTGAAAACCGGCCCTATGAGCTGAGCGATGAAGAGATCTTCCATCAACTCTTTCCCAAAGAGCACCCGTACTACGCGTCCGTGATCGGCTCGCATGCAGATATTGAAGCAGCGCGGCTGCGCGACGTGCGTTCCTTCTTCCAGCGCTACTACACGCCGAATAATGCCAATCTTGCCATCGCCGGGGACTTCGACAAGGCGAAGCTGAAGCAGCTGGTCGAGCGCTACTTCGGCCCAATTCCTAAGGGACCGGAGCCGCCGCCAGTGGGCGTGACCACCCCGCCGATCAGCAGCCAGAAGACCGTCACGGTTACAGATACCGTGCAGCTTCCGCGGATAAGCTACGCGTGGCTGATGCCGCCTGCCTTTCAGCCGGGCGATGCCGAGGCACAGATGTTGGTGAACATTCTGGGAGGCGGCAAGGCGAGCCGCCTCTACCGCAAGCTTGTTTATGAAAAGCAGATTGCACAGA
>JAOAPJ010000375.1 GCA_025462805.1 Acidobacteriaceae bacterium | reverse complement strand
CACAAAATCGAGGCGGGGGCAGACATGTTCCTGATGCCTTCCCGTTATGAACCTTGCGGATTGAGTCAGATCTATATCCTGAAGTACGGCACTGTACCGGTGGTGCATGCGACCGGCGGCCTGGATGACACGATCGAGGAGTGGAATGCGGCAGAGCAGACTGGCACCGGCTTCAAGTTCTATCCGTACGACCCCGCCGCATTCATGAGCGCTGTGGATCGTGCCCTGGCCGGATTCACCGACAAAGCAGCCTGGCAGACCCTGCAGCGCAATGGGATGCTGAAAGACTTCTCGTGGCGTGAGCCAGCCGGGGAGTACCTGCGGTTATACGAGGAGTGCGTGCGGCGGCGTTCCTGAGCAGGAATGGCCTTTGGCTGCTGCTACTTGCGGGCGATGGCGTTCGAGACCAGGGCCAGCTTGACAGCGGTCTTCTGCTTGGGACGCCGGGCGCCGACCCGGAATCCGCCCTGCGTATAGCACTGGCATGCGTCCAGGCAGTTCGAGCAGAAGTCGTGGCGACATTCGTTGCAGCGCAAGAGGCTTTGGCGGCTCATGCTCTTGTGGCAGTGATGGCAAATAGAGACCTTACGGCCCTTCATAAGCTGAAGCTTGGTGGAGGCGGCGGGGAGTGGGCGGGTCAGGTCCAGTGAGATCATGACGACTCCATTGAATCGTGTAAGTTGCGAACTGTCGCTTACCCTTAGGTTGGGGTACCGGCTCCCACCTACGCAGCATTACCAAGGTCGTGTTTCCAAGCCGCGGTACTCTTGCCAAAGCTCGGCTTAAGCTTCGCCGCATCATAGGGATGGAGTAGGAGGCTTGAGATGCAGGTAAAGTGCGCGCAGCGCAAGTGCATGTGTGTGGTGCCGGAAGGCAAGGAGTTCTGCAGCGAGTGGTGCCAGAAAAACGCGCCGGAGGAGGGGCCGCCCTGCGGTTGCGGCCACGCAATCTGCGAACAGATCTATAAGCGGAACGTGCCCCGGGCTACCGCACCCGCTTCGGTCTGAAACACGCGAACAGCGGCACCCCGACGAGGATGATGAGGGTGCCCACCAGCGAATTCCTTAGATTGCTCTGGTAGCTGTAAACCAGCAGCACCGCTGCCGCGGCGATAAAGAGCAGCGGCAGCAGGGGATACCCCCACATCCGGAAGGCTGTGGCGCCCTCCTGAACTGCGCGGCGGCGGTGCACAAAGATGGTGCTGGCGGCGACCATGTAGAAGAGCCACTCCGCGAAGATGGCCAGCTCGAAGAGCTGCTGGAACCTGCCGACGGCAAGCAGCAGAAGGCTGCTGAGCATTCCCTGGATGACCAGCGATGGTCCGGGAGTTCGGAAACGGGGGCTGAGCTCAGCCATCCTGGCGAAGAAGAGGCCATCGCGTGCGGCAGCGAAGGGGACCCGCGCTCCCGACATCACCGTACCGTTGAGGGTGACAAAGATGCTGAGGGCCATCCCTGCCGTCACCAGCGTGGCTCCGGTGGCGCCGATGACCAGGGTGACGGCGGCCACCGCCGGCCGGGGTGAGGCGGCGACCGCGGCAGCCGGCAGCATGTGCTGGATGGCTGCGTTGACGGCCACGTAGAGCAGGCCGACGATCCCTACGCCGAACAGCAGCGCCAGCGGGATGTTGCGCTCCGGGTTGCGAACCTCGCCGGCGACCATGTTCAGGTCGTTCCATCCGTCGTACGCCCACAGCGACGCGATCAACGCCACCATGAAACCAGCAAAGCCGCCCTGCGCGCCGGGGAAGATGCTGGCATAGTTCGCCGCCGACCCATGAGCACTGGCGAAGCAGGTAATGGCGATGACCAGCACCAGCAGCACCTTGAGCCAGGTAAAGACCAACTGGAAGTTCGCCGCCCGGCGTATGCCGATGTAATTCAGCCCGGTCATGAGCCAGGTGACCGCGATGGCGAAGAGCTGCGACCAGGAGAGCGGGAACGGGGTGGTGATGGCTGTGTGATCGAGCCAGGCGAGGGAGGGAAAGAGCGCCAGGGTGCGGGCAAGCCCGATGGTGACGGTCGCAACAGAGGCAGGCTTCGCGACGGCAAACCACGTCCACATGTAGAGGAAGGCGAGCAGGTCTCCGTATGCGCGGCGGATGTAGACATACTCGCCGCCGGCCTGCGGCATGCGCGCAGCGAGCTCCGCGTATGTCATGGCGCCGAACAGCGAAAGCAGACCGCCGGCGACCCATGCCAGGTACACCAGCGAGGAGCGGCCGACCGCCCGCATCATCTCCTGTGGGACAAGAAAGATGCCGCTGCCGATGACGGTGCCCACCACGATGGCAGTGGATTGCGAGAGGCCGAGCACGCGCTCGAGCGGCTGGTGCGCGCGCTCTGCGTGGTCGTGGCGTGCAGTCACGGGTGCGGCGATAGGCGGTCTCCGGGTGAGGGTGTCCCGCTAGAGTAGCGCGACTTTGGACCCCAGGCGGAAGAGGCATCGCAAAATCGAGGAGGGTTGGTTCACTGAACTGTGCGGCCGACTGATGGCTGAGCTCGCGTTCGGCAGATCAGATGTAGTGCTTGAACTCGGCCCAATCCGCAGGGATGCTGCCTTTGCGGCCGCGGCAGAGATAGATATTGCGGTTCTCGTAGGGCATGGCATAGGGATGCTGCATGCGGCCGGCGATCTCAACCGAGCTGTAGTACTTGCGCATCTCGTCAAGCGAGGCCCCGTTGATGACGATCATGACGTCGCCAGCCTCTCTGTGGGGCCCCCACAGCCAGTAGCTATTGTGGCCGCTGATTGCGAATGGCAGGCCATGTCCTGCGCCGAGGAAGTTGATGGCGCTGGCCTCGCCGTAGTTCGAACAGAGGATACCCGCTCGTGCGCGGTCGGCTGCCGGAAGTGCGTTGTAGATGCGGGCGACCTGATCGACCTCTTCCTGCCATCCAAAGCGATCGGCATAGAACTGCGGAAAGTCGCTGGTCTTCTCGTTCTCCGTGTTGTTGGACTTGCCGCGGAGGTGCATGCGCAGCGTGTAGTCCAGCCATGCCTGCGGTGCCAGCACAGGCAGCACCATGGGCGCGACCAGGATGCCGCCGACGGTCAGCAGTGCTGCGTAGGTAGGGACCATCCAGCGTGTGCCCCGGCGGGCGAGCAGTGCCTGCCAGCATGCGCCACCTGCTGCAAAGAGCATGGGGTAGACCGGTGCAAGATAGTAGTCCTTTGCATCTCCGCTCGCCATCATCAGGACTATGAGTGCGACATAGCTCCAGCCGAGGAAGCGCCATCTCCGCGCGGCGCGGCTGAGCAGGAGCCACGCAAGGCCAGCCACCCAAAGCGGCATGGCCAGGGGGTTCATCATCAACTCCTGGGCATGGAGAAAGCCTAGCGGGGAGAGGGTGACGTTCTTGTGCTCAAGCTTCCCGTTGCGAATGAACTCGAGCGTCGGCCAGTGATGGTGAAGCTGCCACAGGACATTGGGCACCATCATCAGTCCCGCTACTGCGACGGCGATGATAGCTCCGCGGGAAAGGAGCAGACGGCGCTGGGGCGTGAGCAGCAGACCGATCAGCAGCGCAATGAGGAAGAGCAGCATGGACGGCTTATTTTCCATGCCGACGCCAGCCGCCACTGCGAAGACACACCACCAGCGGCCGGCATGATGGGCTTGAGGATCGGGCCGCAGGAGCATCAGCAGCGCGAAGACCGCGCTCATCCAGAAGACGGGCTCGAAGGAGTTCATCGAGAGAAAGCTGTCGAGCGCGAGAAACTCCGGCGCCAGCAGCACGCCCAGCATGGCGAGCGCCTGGGCCACGCGCCTGCCGCCCAGCGACCAGGTGATCAGGCCGGTGAGGAGGAGCTTCGCTGCGCCTGCCAACGCGCTGAACATGCGTATGCCCGCCAACGATCTCCCGAAGAGTGCGACGGCGGCGCGCGCCTGTAGCGCCACGATCGGACCATGATCGACATATCCCCAGTCCAGGTGCTGCCCGCAGAGGATGTAGTACATCTCGTCGCGAAAGTAGCCCCAGCCCAGGTGGGCCTCCCACAGGTTCACGCTGACCTGCAGCACGAGCTTTACGAGCGCGAACGTCGTGGCGAGAATCAAGGCTTGGCGGAGCGAGACGCCGTCATCGGATGGAGCCGATACGTCGACCAGAGGTCGAGACTCGATGCTGGGCATAGGACTCCCACGGTACGCGAAACCGATCAGGATGCAGGTTCAAATACGCGGGTGATGCCGGGGCGGTTCCCTCTGCCTTGCTTACGCAGGCTGCAGGGTGATGAGCGTCAGCTCCGGTGGGCACCGGAAGCGTACAGGCATGCCCACCGTGCCGACGCCGCGGTTCACGTAGAGCTGCAGCGGACCGAGGGAGAAGTGTCCAGAGATGAACCTGCGGCCGCCCCGCGGTAGCATGCCTGTCGGCGTGCCGATGATCGGGAGCCGTACCTGGCCGCCATGGGTATGGCCGGAGAGCATCAGGTCCACGCCGCCGTGCCGGACGACCTCGGTGGCGTAATCGGGCTCATGGGCCAGCAGGAGGACTGGTTCGTCTGCCGTGGCCTGCCGGGGAAAGGCCTTCGCCAAGTCGGCGGAGTCCTCCTGTGAGCTGCGAATCCCAGCAAACCAAAGGCGAGCCCCGTCGAATTCCAAGGGAACAGCGCGGTTAAGAAGTACGGGGATGCCGTGAACGTTCAGCGCATCCGCAACCGTCGCCGACCCGACCATGGCATCGTGATTGCCGAGACTGGCAAACCGCTGCTGGCAGGTGATGCCACTCAGAATCTCCGCGCAAGGATAGCTGAGACGCGCTCCGACTCTGTTCGGCAGGGGACCGTAACTGACGAAATCACCAGTGAGCACCACTACATCCGGCGCAAGCCCGTTGATGCGTCCTACTATCTCGCGAACGAAATAAGGCTCGGTGTATTCGTCGTAGTGGATGTCGCTGAGCTGCGCGATGCGCAGTCCTGCGAATGCATCGGGCAGGCGGCGGATCCGGATGGTCTGCTCCACCAGCTCGAGGTCATGGCGCTCCCACAGGCCGGAGTAGAAGGCGAGGCCGCCGACGGCAGTCAGCGTGGAGAGCTGGAGGAATCGGCGTCTCGAAATGTGGGAACCGGGCGGAGCGTGTATCACCTACCGTCAGGATAGGGCATAGCGCTGCGGAAGCAGTGCTAAGCTGCCGGTGTCACCCCTGAAGGTCTGGATCAGCGCCCGACGGCTTCGTTCGGTTTGAAGAGCCATCCGCGACGTGAGCGGGCAGCCATAGACTGCCATCGGAGGTGTCATGTTCCTCGGGCATTTCGGAGTCGGGCTCGGGCTGAAGCATTTTGCTCGCAAGACGAATCTGGGCTGGCTGACTACGGCGGCCGTGCTCTCGGACCTGCTCTGGGTGGTGTTCCTGCTCCTGCATGTTGAGCAGGCGCGGGTGGTCCCGGGATCACACACTTCTCACCGTGGGACATGGTCTTCACCCTGGTCGCATAGCCTGCTCCTGTGTCTTCTTTGGGGAGCCGCACTGGGCGGAGGCTATCTCCTCTTCACCAGGTATAAGGCAGGCGCGATCGCGCTCTGGGCGGGCGTCTTGAGCCACTGGGTGCTGGATACGATCACCCACCGGGCCGATATGCCCTTCTATCCGAACAGCGCGCGTATCGGACTTGGCCTGTACAACTCGCGCGTGGGCACAGTTGTGGTGGAGATCCTGCTGTTCGCGCTGGGTGCGTGGCTCTATGTCACAGCCACCCGGGCGCGTGATCGCATCGGTGGCTTTTCGCTTGTTGTTCTCTACCTCGCCGCGCTGGTCTTCCTGTTCGTCGGAGGATCTTTCGGTCCGCCCCCAGAAAGCGTCGCGTCCGAGCATGGAGTGGGATGTTCGCATTCCTGGTGCTTGTGTTCTGGTCCGGCTGGACCGACCGGCATCGCAAACCGCTCATTCCCGCTCCCGCTGGAAGCACGCCCGTGATCTCGGGCGAAGCTGTCTGAGCGCGCCCGCCTTTCGGGCCGGCAGCTCGACGCCGGCGATGGCCTCCGCGATCCCGTCTTGCATAACACACCGTGTCTTTATTCCAGAAGAGACCCGGGGCAATGAATTGCCACCGTGGACGCTACAAACACTCGTCCTCCACTGGGGCCTTGACAGGGCTACGTGGGCAGCAGGATACTGCCGCCGTTTTCGATATGAGCAATCGATTGCCCGTTGCCGCGATCCCGCGCGCGTGCCACCCAATTCGAACGGGGATCTATCCGCTAACGCCTTACAACGAAAGCGAGTCGTCCCCCATGAGCCTCTCCCGTCTACCCCGGTCATCTGGCAAACCCATGTTTTCGAGACGCGCACTCGCGTCCTTCGGAATCCTTACCCTTGCACTGCTGGCGAGTGCGGTCCCGCTGCATGCGCAGACGTGGAATCTGCAGTGGAGCGATGAATTCAACGGCAGCGCCAACTCAGCACCGAACGCCAACAACTGGAACTATGACACCGGCGGCGGCGGCTGGGGCAATGGCGAGCTAGAGATTTACTGCGCACCGTTTTCGAGCGCTTCACCGTGTGATCCGAACAACTCCAACATCTACCAGGACGGCAATGGCAACCTGGTGATCCGGGCGATCAACAAGAACGGCACCTGGACCTCCGGCCGCATGAAGACGCAAGGGAAGCAGAACTTTCAGTACGGCCGCATCGAGGCGCGTATGAAGCTGCAGCCCGGGGACGGCTTCTGGCCCGCGTTCTGGATGCTTGGCAGCAACATCGGCAATGTCGGCTGGCCGCAGTCGGGTGAGCAGGACATTATGGAGTGGGTGCAGAGCTATTCGCCCACCACCACCTCTTCTACGGTGCACGGGCCCGGCTACTCCGGCGCAAACGGTATCGGCAGCCGTTACACATTCCCAAACGGCGGCCGCATCGATGACGCCAGCTATCACAGCTACGGCGTCGTCTGGTCTCCGAACCAGATGCAGTTCTACCGCGACAATCCAACCAAGCCCTTCTTTACCATCACGCCTTCGAATATCCCGAGCGGCGATCAATGGGTCTTCAACAATCCCTTCTTCATCCTGCTGAACTTCGCCATCGGCAGCGGCGGCTTCCCAGGTACGACTGACTCGAGCACGCCGAGCACCGGAACCATGCTGGTGGACTACGTGCGCGTGTACCAGTCCTCCACCACGATCAACTCGAGCGT
>JAOAPJ010000176.1 GCA_025462805.1 Acidobacteriaceae bacterium | reverse complement strand
GACGCTGCCTCTTATTGGTAACTGCATTTGGTCGTTATGCGCCGACTGGTTCCGCGGCGCGCACGTTCACAGGCGTGAGCCAGTTGTAGCGGTCCGGGCGGGTGCCGTTGACGATGCCGAAGAACTCTTCAGCAAGCTGGCGGGTGATGGGGCCGGTTTTGCCGTCCTTGACGAGGATGCGATCGACGGAGCGGATGTGCGTGACCTCGGCGGCAGTGCCGGTGAAGAAGACCTCATCCGCGATGTAGAGGAGCTCGCGGGGGAGCGCCTGCTCGACGACCGGGATGCCGAGGTGGCGAGCGAGAGTGAGGACGGAGTCGCGCGTGATGCCGCTGAGCACGGAGTTGGCGAGCGGTGTGGTGTAGATAGTCGAGTTGCGCACGATGAAGAGGTTCTCCCCAGAGCCTTCCGAGAGGTTGCCGTTGACGTCGAGCGCGATACCCTCGCTGTAGCCGTTCAGGTCGGCTTCCATGCGGATGAGCTGAGAGTTCAGATAGTTGCCGCCGGCCTTTGCGAGCGATGGCATGGTGTTGGGGGCGAGGCGATTCCAGGAGGAGATGCAGACGTCTGCTCCGTCATCGCCGGGGACGTACTTGCCCCAAGGATAGTTGGCAATGTAGGTCTCGACGGGGCAGGCTTTCGGATTTACACCGACCTCACCGTAGCCACGGAAGGAGATGGGGCGGACGTAGCAGGGGGCGATCCCATTGGCTTCGACCAGCTCGACGACGGCCGCATTGAGCTGCTCGAGCGTATAGGGGAGCTCCATGCGGTAGATGCGGGCGGAGTCGAGCAGGCGCTGCATGTGCTCAGGCAGGCGGAAGATGGCTGCGCCGCCCGGCTGGGTATAGCAACGAATGCCCTCGAAGACGGAGGAACCGTAGTGGACCACGTGGCTCATGACATGGAGTTGCGCCTTCTCCCAGGGGATGAGTTTTCCGTTGTGCCAGATGTTTGCCGTGGGCTGGATTGGCATGCGCGCTCCTTGGTGATCTGCAGGTATGGTGACTTCTGATTATAGGGGAGGACGAAGTGGCCGCGGCACCCGGGCAGGACTCGCGTTTACTCCTCGCGCAGGGCTTCCACGGGTGGGATGCTGGAGGCGCGCCACGCGGGAACGTAGGAGGCCAGGGCGCCGATGAGCGACAGGCTGATCAGTACACCGGCATAGGTCCAGAGGTCTGCTGTGCTTACCTCGTAGAGGAAGCCTGTCAACAGCCGGGCGCTGAGCCGCGACAGCACCAAGCCGACCACCAGGCCGGTGCCGATCATCAGGGTTCCCTGACGGAGGACCATCTGGAGCACGGAACTGCGGGGTGCGCCCAGTGCAAGACGAATTCCGATCTCCCGCCGGCGGTAACTCACCAATTGCGCGAGTACGCCGTAGAGGCCGGTGACGACCATCAGGGCAGCGAGGGCGGCAAAGGCGCCCGTGATCCAGAGCCCGAGGCGATTGCTAAAGCTACTCTTGCTTACGGTGTCACGCATGGTCTCGAAGTTGTCGAGCGCATAGTTGGGCGCCTGCTCACGGAAGACGTCGCGCGCGATGGGTGCGACGGCGATATCGCCGCGCGTCTTGACCAGGAGGTTCACGACAGTCTTCAGCAACGCGGGGTAGAAGAGCGAGGTAGTGGGGATCTGCTGATAGGGCAGCAAGAGCATGGGGACCGCGGGCTTCTCGATGGCTGCTGTCCGCTGGTCAGCCATCACGCCGACGACCGTATACGGACGAATCATGCCTGTGTCCTTGCCTCCGAGATCGATCTGTTTGCCGATCGGATCGCGTGAGCCGAAGACCTTTTGGGCGAGCGCCTGGTTAATGACGATGACATAGGGCGCAGTGGCGGTATCACTCTCCGTGATCATGCGGCCGCGCAGCATGGGCGTGCCCAGCAGGTGTGCATAACCGGGGCTCGCTGCGGACATGCGCGCGTCATAGTTGTGGGCGTCGTCCTGGGGCTCACCGACGATACGCAGGCTGGTGTTCATGTCTATGCCAGAGAGCGGCGGAGCCGTGGCGAGCGCGGCCTCTTCGACACCGGGTGCATGACGAAGGCGATCAAGCACGGGTGCATAGGCGCTGGCCGCAACCGAGACGGGCGCGTGCTCTATGTCGGTGGATACGGCCATGCCGGAGAAGCCTGCCGCATCCGATGGCATCACGCTGAAGCTGGTGATGTGCTCGGTGTTGAAGCCGAGGTCGGTGTGCTGAAGGTTCCAAAGCGTGTGGAAGAGCAGGCCGGTGGCTGTGAGCAGCAGGGTAGAGAGGGTGACCTCGGCAATGACGAGGCCGTGGGTGAGCCGGTGGGAGACGCCGCGCGTACCGAGCCCGCGCGACGAGGCCTGCAGCACACGCTGTGGCCGTATGTGAGCGACGAGCAGGGCAGGCAGGATAGAGGAGAGCAGCGTTGTGAGGGTAGCAATTGCGGTGAGCAGCAGAATGACCGTCCAGTCGAGTTGGATGGAGTCTGCACGTGGGACGGTATCGGCAGGGAGCGCCCTGATACTGCGCAGCAGCAGCCAAGCCAAGGCGACGCCTGCGGCGGAGCCACACAGCGAGAGTAGCCCGCCCTCAACCAGCGTGCTCCGTATAAGGCGGAGTCGCGGAGCGCCCAGCGCGGCACGGACGGCGAACTCCTGCTGGCGGCCAAGGCAGCGAGCGATCATCAGATTCGCGACGTTGGCGCAGGCGATGAGCAGCACCATGCCCAGGGCGGCGACCAATCCAATGAAGACGGGCCGCACGTTGCCGGTTAGCCGCTCGAGGTAAGGAATCGCGCGAAATCGGACTTGAGGGCGCTTCGCTTTGCTCTGTGTAGCGATGTAGTGAGAGGTGCGGTCCAACTCAGACTGAGCCTGGGTGAGGGTGACTCCATCACGCAGCTGACCGAGGATGTTCTCGAACGAATAGCCGCGGTCGTTGAGCATTAGCGAGGACGGCTGCAGGGGCAGCCACACCGCCTTTTCGATGTCGTGGCCCATGGATTCGGGAAACCGGAAGGTCCGGGGCATCACGCCGACGACGGTACGCGGCTGGTTGTTCACGCGGATGGTTTGACTCACAATGGCCGGATCCGCGCGGAAGACATTCCGCCAGATGCCTTCAGAGAGCAGAACGACGGAAGGTCCGTTCGACTGCCCTTCCTGGCTGGTGAAAGAGCGGCCGAGCAGCGGCGAGATGCCAAGCATGGGGAAGACATCTGGGCTGAGGTTGGGAGTCACCGTCGATACCGGGGCTGCGGCGCTTTTGGAACCGTTGGTTGTGGTGGCGCTGGCCTGTACGACTCCGACGTCCTCGGAGTAGACCGCTACACGGGTGAAGCTATGTGTGGTCTGGTCGCGAATATCGCGGTAGTTCAGCCATGAGGTGGATGTGACGCGGTCATCCAGGCTCGGATTAATGGCGACGAGGCGGCCGGCGTCGCGATAGGCGAGCGGACGCAGCAAGACATCCTCCGCCAAGGTGAACATCGCGGTGTTGGCGCCGATGGCAAGCGTCAAGGTGAGGACGGCGAGGGCCGTGAAGCCGGGCGAGCGTAGCAGTTGGCGAAGCGCAAGGCGCAGATCAGCACTGAGTCCGAACATTCGATCCCTCCCGGGCACGCCTTCTGTTATGCACGCGGATGGCCGTGCTGATGTGGTCAGTTGTACCGGCCATTAGCCATCACGGGCAAAACTTTTTGTCCGCGCCCGGCCGGCATTGTCCGAAATTGAACGCCGGCCGAGCTGGGGAGGAAGAACGGCGAAAGAAGAGGTATGCGCGACAATGGCTTCTGGGGGATCGCACGATGATCTTTGGTCCTGCTTCAACGACGCTGCAGGACATTGGGGAGAAGGCCCATGTCTACGCACGCTTCTCGTTCCTGGCGCTCTCGTCGATCTTCTTTCTGGTGGACCCGTTTGCGGCTATCGGGACGTTCATGGCGATTACGGCCGGAGAGGACAGCGAACGTCGCCGCCGTACGGCGCGGCGCGGCGCGATCACCTGCTTCATCGTCCTGAGCACCTTTGCTGTGCTGGGCCAGCTCATCTTCAGCATGTTCGGGATCAAGCTGCCGGCTTTTGAGATCGCGGGCGGCATCATTCTGCTGCTGGTCGGGATTGACATGCTCGAGGCGAAGCGCTCGCCGACCCAGGAGTCAACGGGCGAGACGGAGGAGGCGGCCGCCAAGGACGAAGCGGGGATTGTGCCTCTGGGCATCCCGATGCTGGCAGGCCCTGGGGCAATCTCAAGCGTGATGGTGCTGGTGGGTCAGGCGAAGGTATGGTGGGAGTGGGCAGCCATCTTTGCAGCGATCGCCATTACGGCGTGGGCGAGTTATGGAGTGCTGGTGGGAGCCGATCGGATCCGGCGCCTGATGGGAGACACGGGCATCCGCATCCTGGTACGCATCATGGGGCTGCTGCTGGTGGCTTTGGCGGTGCAGTTCTTCGTAAACGGGTTGACGGATCTGGGCGTCATCGCGCGGCCTTGATCTTCATGCATAAGATCCGACACAGATCCGGGGCGCAAAATCAGCCGATCGAAGGTGCAACGTTCCGGAGGTCTGCGGAATCAGTTTGCCGGCGAACAGGAAACTATTATTTGGAACAGCGGAGCCGCCAGATATAGAGGTGGCTGTATCCGGTGCCGTCGTTACCATCGAAGCGAGACAGATCCGAGAAGTTGACGACCTCATCACGCCGGCTGACCTCAATCGGCGGCACCGCGTGATGGCTCAGCATTGGGCGGATCACATCGACATGAAAGGCTTGATAGCGTCCTAGATCTGGCTCGTAGGCCACCACATATTGAACGCCTCTCTCGCACAGCACGGGTTTGATGTCAGCCCGTTTACGAAGGAGCGTGAGAAATGCCCGATCGTTGACCAGGCCTTCGATCTGCTCCACGCCGCCTCCGTAGGCGAATGCAAAGTTGCCAGCACGGTCGCCCATCGCGACGAGGCTGTTGTTCAGGAGTCCGCCATAGGTTGCCAAAACTTCAGTATTCAGTACAAAGTAGTTTTCCTTTCCGAAATGGCGATGGCGGATGCTCCGCCAGAGCGAAAGACCGGATGCGCACACGAAAAGCAGAGTGACGGTGGCGATTGTGACAGGGCTGGAGAGCAATCCTCCAAAGCGGCGCGCCATAGCCTGCAGTAGGACTGGGACGCAGGCTAGATAGCCGATGAAGAGTGGATAGCCATACCAAGGCCACATAACCCACGAGGAGAAGAAGACCAGCCGGATGGTAAAGCACACCGTGCCGACGATATAAGCGCCGATCAACGCTCGTTGCGTTGCAGAGGCGGTTCGAGGCCAGAGTGCGATGCCAAGGGGAATTCCCAGAGCCATCAGATACATGAAGTCCGTCTGAATCTGCCGCGGGTTTTCGAGACGTTTCAGCAGCGTCCGATTCAACTGCATGCCGCCGAGCGATTTGACTTCGCCGGATACGGGCATACTGAGACCGAAGTAATGGTGGTTGATCGCCATATAAATGAGGCCGAGTCCGGCCACAACGGTCAAAGCGGTGGTCTTGCGGGCCCGCGAGTTCGTCGCGAGTAGCACGTAGGGAATGGCAAACACCGCAGCATCCAGGCGGGCGGCGATGGTTAACGCGGCAAGAATGCCGTCGAGAGCGCCTTGCTGCACTGGGTTGTCCGAGGATCGTGTCAGCGAATAAGCCAGAAGGCTGAAGCAGCATACAAGGACCGAGGTCTCCATGCCGTCAAGAGCGATCCGTCCAACGAGCATAAAGAAGCCGATGGTGAAGAGGAGATTGGGAAGCAGTCCGCGTAAGCGAAACACCAGCAGAGAGGCAGCAATCGACGTTGCTCCAAACAGAAATTCGAGGCACCGCGTCAGCAGAAGGGATTGGCCAAGAAGCTTGTACTGCAGGACAAGTATTCCCATCCACAGCGGGTGATATCCATTGGTCATACGGATGCCGTTGAAGGTGCTCGGGCCTTTGGTCAACCAGTTTCGCGCGATGAGCAGATAGTAGTAGGCATCATCGACGAAAAGAGGCCGGGACTGCTGCAGGTATTGAAGCAGCAACTGTCTGGCGCACAAGACGAGGAAGATCAGAATGCAAAGAAATATGCCGGAGTACTGAACCTCTACGAGCTCAGGAGTTCGATCAGCGGGAGGTGCCTGTTTAGTGGTCAAGCGATGTACCTTATGCCAGCTTTCGGATCGCACGAACTGATCAGGTCCACTTCCGTGACGGAGTAGGTTTTCGAGTAGCGCTATGGACGGTATTCAAAGGTGATGCAAATTGAAAGTCAAGGAATTAGAGGCATCAGAACTGGGAAACTGGCTGAGCCGCGATGGCTGAGACGAGGAGCGGAATTCGGCTCAGCGCTGAGGATTGAGCGAAGGCTCCATGGGTCCGCATCATGAGGGCCGCCGCTGTCGGTCTGAGAGTGCAGTACTTGGGAAAACGGGTTGACCGACCGAGGCGTAATCGCGTGAGCTGGATGGGGACCGCGAGCGCGCGCGGGTCGATTGCGGCATCTAGCAGGGATGAGGCACTCCGCCGGCTTGCAGGCTGGCAGAGGCCGGAACGACCATGGAGAGCGACATGGAGCACAGACAGAGAGCTGGGGCCGGCTGCGGCCTGTTTCCGATGGAATTGATCAGAAGTGGGCGGCTGGAAGAGCGGCGGCCGCGTCTTTCTCAGCAGAACATGAGGGCAGTCCTGCTGCTGCTGTTTGCTCTGCTCGGCACAGCGGTGCCGGCCTGGGCACGGTTCAATCCACGTCCGTGCAAGAACGCCTATACCGAGCAGCAGGAGATCACCGAG
>JAOAPJ010000290.1 GCA_025462805.1 Acidobacteriaceae bacterium | reverse complement strand
TTCTGCAGATCGATGATGTAAATGCCGTTGCGCTCGCCGAAGATGTATTCCTTCATCTTGGGATTCCAGCGCTTGGTCTGATGCCCGAAGTGAACACCTGCTTCGAGCAGCTCCTTCATGGTGATAGAAGCCAAACGACCTCCTCGTGATGTGCATCCCGCCAGCGGTTGAGCCCCGGCGCGGATTGATCCCGCGGATCGCCACGTTGAGCGAAGCGCGGGGGATAACTGCTACGACATCTGGTCGGTCCGGCGGCCAGGAGGCGCCACCGGACCGGAAATCATCAGGAACAGCCGCGCGATTAGCGCTTGCTGAACTGGAAGCGCTTGCGGGCACCCTTCTGCCCGTACTTCTTGCGCTCCTTGATACGTGCATCGCGGGAGAGCAATCCATCGGCCTTGAGCGTCTTGCGCAGCTCGACGTTGAATTCGAGCAAGGCGCGGGAGATGCCCATCTTCACCGCATCGGCCTGAGCGCTGACGCCGCCGCCGGAGACGTTGGCGAGCACGTCGAAGTTCGCGAGCATTTCCACCAGCACGAGCGGCCGCTTGGCCGAGACCCGCTGCTGCTCGGTGACGAAGTACTCTTCGAAGCCCTTGCGGTTGATGGTGAAGTTGCCGCTGCCTGGACGCAAGAAGACGCGAGCCACGCTCGACTTGCGCCGTCCCGTCCCGTAATACTGAATCAGATCTGCCATTCTCTGTCCTGATCTCTTCCTGAAAGCTGTTGGTTACGCCTGACGAACGGCGTCTGCAATCTCAAGTGCCACCGGCTGCTGGGCCTGGTGGGGATGATCTTCGCCGCGATAGACCTTGAGCTTGGTCGCCATCTGGCGGCCCAGCTTGGTCTTGGGCAGCATGCCCTTGACGGCCTCTTCGACGATCTTCTCTGGACGCCGCGACAGCAGGCGGACAAAGGACTCTTCGCGCAGACCGCCCGGGAACCCGGTGTAGCGGCGGTAGATCTTCTGCTGGCTCTTCAGGCCGGTCAGCCGCACCTTATTGGCGTTGATGACGATGACATGGTCGCCCATATCCATGAACGGCGTGTACTTGGTGCTGCGCTTGCCGCTCAGCACGCTGGCCGCTTCGGTGGCCAGGCGGCCCAGCGTCTTGCCGCTGGCGTCCACCACGAACCACTTACGGGTAATGTCATGCGAGCTTGGCATGTAAGTCGACATCTCTGTGTACCCTCTACCCTTCCACTCACTTTGCATCGTGCCGGGAGCCCCATGCGCGGCTCGCAGCCAAAAACTAACCTGCCCGGCCGATGCGCATCCGCGCAAATCTACCGGCATTCCTTGCATCCGGAGTCGACGAAAACCCGGTCGACAAACTGGATCGTGTTTAGTGCGCAGGGAGCCGAAAAGCATCAGTTACAAACGCGGCTTCCACGTCACTTGCCTGCGAAACGCCCGGCACAGCGTAATGCCAGCAGGCGCGCAGACGCAGGACTGCGCAAGGGTTTTAGGATAGCCCAGGTGCGTGGAGGGAGTCAACGCAATCTGGGCCAGTGCTTGACCGGAGACCTAAAGCCGGGCTGCACCGCTTCAGGTCTCGATTTGCGAGAGGCTATCCGACTTGTACGTTCTCTGCCTGAAGGCCTTTCGGACCCTTCTTGACTTCGAACCGAACGGCCTGGCCTTCCTGCAGGCTGCGGAATCCATCGCTCTTGATTTCGGTGTGATGGACGAACACGTCGCCCTCGCCGCTTGCACGGCTGATGAAGCCAAATCCCTTTGCATCGTTAAACCACTTCACTGTTCCTTGTTCCATAAAACACGTGTTCCTTAGTACGGGATGTACCGTTGAATTGCAATGTGGAGGAGTTGCGAGCAGGGACAAGCCAGAACAGGCAAGAAGACCAGACCGAATTCGACGATCCTGTTCAGGCTAGCACTTTTCGCGAGGCGGTGCTGCCCGTTCCCGCCCGGGCGGGATGGAAATGGCCGAAGGCGCCAGGCCGAGCCTCACTGCAACGCACAGATCCCCGCAAAGTGTGGGCGTCAACAGGCGTGACCGGCAGATCGCTTTCCGCAGCTTTAGGGAATTGACCAGCAGAGATTGTTCAGAGAACAGCGACTGAGGATGCGACAGCCACTGCAACGGAGGTGGCATTACCGTCGGGCTTTGGTTCCATTGTTCCGGTTACGGCGGATGCACTTAGATAAAGGGGAAGACTGCCCGGCCTGTGAGTACCCCACCCGGAGCACCTCCGAAGGAAAGGCCCCTCAATGCTTCACATGCCGATTGCCCGCCCTCTGGCCGCATTGGTCACGGCCTGCCTCCTGGCGACGCCGTTCGCCTCTGCGCAGGAATCCTCCCCCAGCAGCACGCCAGCGGCGGCAACGGCCGCCGCCACCCCGGCTTCGGTGGTCGTGACCGGCGTGCAGTGTGGCGACGCGGTGAAGGCCGCCTCGACGCCCGAGGCGCTCTCCGCCCAACTGGTGGGCAAGGTGTTCTACCTGCGCGGCTTCTACCAGGACGACAAGCTGCAGTTCACCACCGACGGCAAGATTGAAGGGAATCCGCAGAAAGGCTCTTTCGCGCTGAGCGCGGTGGAGATCGACAAGGTCAAGTTCAC
>JAOAPJ010000257.1 GCA_025462805.1 Acidobacteriaceae bacterium | reverse complement strand
GTACATATAGTTACCGGCCATGAAGAGACCACCGTGAAAGCGGCGGTTGACGCTAGCGACGAGTGCATTGAAGTTCGAAGCGCCTTCGTTGTATTTGGTATCGATCTCGCTTGGATACTGGGGGAGTGGGCGCTTGCTGGTAACAGGGTCGATCAGATTGGTATAGCCGCGGCGGAAAAGATGCACGCCATGCGCACCCAGATAGGTCGCCGTGAAGACGGTCTGGCTGGGAAGGGCTTGCTGGATCGATGCCGTCCACTGTTCCACAGAGGAGTCCGGACGATGGCGCGCCATGGAACGCGGCGTAAGAGCGAGGCCGGTGGACGGAGTCAGCGCAGGTGGGACGGGATAGGAATACTGAACGAAGCTTCCATTTGACTGGAGTCCGCTGGTGAGCAAGGTCGACGGCTCGGTGTTCACCACGGGACTGTCCTGGTCGCCGAGCTGCACTTCTCCGTGATACGTACCGAATCCGGCACGGACGACGGTCTTTCCACCTAACGACTCGGGCGAGTACGCAAAGGAGACACGCGGGTCGAAGCTGCGATAGTTCGGGTGGGAGAAGGCAGCGCCCATGCCGCAGTAGCCGCCGCAATCGGCGATGTCGAAGGGGTTTTCGCTGTTGTGAACCTCATGGAACGGCGAGAAGTAGTTGTACCGCAGACCGTAGTTGAGGGTGAAGGACTGCGAGGCCTTCCATTCGTCCTGGATATAGCCTGCTACGTGGATTTTGCGCATCCCTTTGCCGGGTAGAGCTGCCGTTGTCTGGAAGGTGCTGAGTTGATTGGCTAGAAGTGCGGCCTCATTGAGATAGGTCGCCGTGCCATCGACGGAGTTCTGCTCATTGAACCAGGGGAACTTGACCTCCGCCCCGAACTTCAAGGTGTGGTTTCCCTTGGTCCAGGTGACGGTGTCGTTTAATGATTCCGACTGGCCGACCTGTTCCTTGGTGTAGTTCTCCGATAGGGGGGTGAAGCCAGTGATCGAGAAGCTAAATGGCAACCCAGTCTTTTGTGACTGGACGTAGACATTACGGTTGAACCCGAACTGCGCTTCATTGATCACTCGCGGGTTGATGATGTGTGTCTCTTCCAGGACGAAGTTCTGCACGCGTGCCGTGACGGTGATTCCCTGCGCGAGAGCGTTGAGAGCGCTGGTCGAGACTCCATCGTCGATGTTGTAACGGGCGTATGCCGAATCCTGGGAGGTGAAGCGATGATCGATACGGATGGTGCCTGCGTTCTCACTGTTTGGGCTGGGAACGACGCCGGTGAAGGAGTAGACGTTGGGATCGGAGGTGGCAGCTTGTCCCTGCGGGTAGGCGCTGGCGATGAACGCGAGTCCAGGCTGGGCAGCCGTCAAGGCCGAACGAAATGACGGACTGGGTACAAATCCTGTCTGGGGCACTCCCCCGAGCTGCTGGCGAAAGCCTTCATAGTTCGTGAAGAAGAAGGTGCGGTTTTTGATGATAGGTCCACCGAGGCTGGCGCCAAACTGATTGAGCTGGAAGACCGGACGCTTGGTTTTGCTTTTGATCGGACCCAGTGCGTCGAAGTAGTTGTTACGCAGATAGTCGAACACGCTCCCGTGGAACGCATTGGTTCCCGTCTTGGAGATGAGGCTGACCTGACCACCGGCAGATCCCCCGGTGTCTGCGGTGTAAGCTGCCGAGTCCACCTTGAACTCTGCTACCGCTTCAGTCGAGAACTGAAGGCGCAGTGCAGATTTGAGAGAAGCATGGAAGACGCCGCTCGCATCCACGCCATCGAGTCGGAAGTTGTTGTCGTCGGTACCATTGCCCACGAAACGAATCGACGACTGTGCCCCAGAACCGGAATCGATCGCTCCAGGCGCCAATAGCTCCAGGTTGGTGATATTGCGGCCATTCAGCGGAATCTTGGTGATCTGCACAGACTGAATTGTGCCCCCGAAGGTCGCGTTACTCTTATCGAGTTCCGCCCCACCTAACTCTGCTGCGACAGCAATCGTCTGAGTGACCGCCCCAACCACGAGCTTCGTGTCGACAGTCCGAATGTCGCCAGAGTGCAGATCAAGGTCGGCGACCCGCACATCCTGATATCCGTCATGAGTGAATAGGACCGAAAACCGCCCGATTGGGAGCGATGATACGACGAACTGCCCATGCTCATCGCTGGTGACGGTGCGAAGCTGGTTCGTTCCTTCCTGCGTGACCGCAACTGTGACTCCTGCAACGCTTGCGCCCGACGGGTCGGTGACTGTACCGTTCAGCTCGGCACGATCGATCTGGGCCCAGGCAAGGGCCGGAATCAATACCATGCAAGATATCAATGCGTATGGCGTCAGCAATTTCATTTCAGGCCCTCGACACGGATTGGAGAAGGTTGGATTCCCGGCACACTTCGGCCGCGCAGAGCCAACCCATGTGGCGGCTGGATCTGGGTTGATATTTACCTCGTCGTCTACTGACCGGCGGATGCGACGAACAAGGATTCCAGGCTAGGGATCTTCTTCGAGACCTCGTCGCGTATGGCTGCGGCCTTACGAGCGGCGTCTTGTTCACTCACCGCGTCGGTGCAGGCGATCTCCATAACGAGAATTCCGATTCTTCTGCCCTGTGCATCGAACATAGGCATTTTCATGTTGTAGAACTCGCCGTCCTCGATCCTCGGCCCATAGATCCCGCCGCTCTTGACAGCAGCGAAGTCGCTC
>JAOAPJ010000252.1 GCA_025462805.1 Acidobacteriaceae bacterium | reverse complement strand
CTGGCCACGTTGACCGACCCCTTGCTGCGCAGGCTGAGGCGAACACGGTGGTCGGGAAGTTCACGGAGGAACACTGCGACCTCGACTCCGGCGATGCCGATCGCGTAGTTCACGATGCCTTCGCAGTCCTCCTCCGCGGCATGGGTGCGCTCCATGTCCGCCGTGGTGACCCAGAGCCATGCGATACGTCCGTCGCGCCGGAGGTTCGCCAGCGCGGCGCCGAGCAGCAGCATCTTCGACATGGGGTTTGAGAAGTAGACGTCCTGCGCGATAGGGGCGGGACGGGCCCCGAGGCGCACCAGCTCATGGGCCAGCGAGAAGGTATGCGAGTCTGTGCCCTCGTAGCAGAACGAGCCGGTATCGGTGAGGACGGCCATGTAGAGGCAGGTGGCCATCTCTGGCGTCACGTGGACGCCGGCAGCGCAAGCGAGCGAGAAGACCTGCTCAGCGACTGCGCACGCATCGGGTTCAATCCAGTTCAGGTGGGCGAAGTTGCGGCCACTGGTGTGGTGGTCGATATTGACGAGCCTGCGGCCTTCCAGGCCCTTGAGGCGGCTGCGCTCGATGCCGTCGCATTCAAGCAGGATCACGAGGTCGAAGTCGCCATCCACGCGCTGCCAGTGACCGATCCGCTGCGCCCGAGGCAGCCAGCGATAGATCAGCGGCACGCGGTCGCTGAAGGCCATCTCCATATGCTTGCCCATCTGCTCAAGCATCATGCCGCAGGCCAGCACGGAGCCTACGGCATCGCCGTCGGGTCGCGCATGCGCTGTCACCAGGATCCTCTGCGCATCCTGAATAGCTTCCAGAATGGCCGCTACGGCAGGCGAACGATAGGCCGCCCATGCGCCGCGCGGCGGCTGCAGCGTGGCGTCGCCCATGGGGGTGTCACTCAGGGACGACTCACCCATGGAGCCCACGAGGGCGGGATTCATCTGCTGCGAACTCGCAGGGAAGGTCTTCATGCGCCTTTATTGCCCTCCGGGGTCGGGGCGATGGCAGCCTTCATGCCGGTCTTGCGGCGGCGAGTCCGGCCCAGAAGTTCGTCGATCCGCGCGGTCATGCGATCCGTGCGATCAATGTGGAAGCTCAGCTCCGGCACATGGCGCACGCCCATGCGGTCCAGCAACTCACGCCGGATATAGCCGCGGGCCGAGGCCAGCGCTTCCAGCAATCGCTCCTCGTCCTCTGCCGGCCCTTCATTTGCGATGTATACGCGTGCGGATTTGCCGCCGGTATTCATGACGACTTCGGTGACGTGGGCCGAGCCAATACGCGGGTCTGAGAGCTCACCCTGGATCATGGTGCTGATCTCGTCACGCAGGGTGTCGGCCACCCGGTCCCGATGGTATTTGCGGGCGCGTTGCTCTGGCATCGACATTCTCCCCGGGTAAACCTCAAAGGATATCAGAGGGACGGCGGGCGCCGGGATAGCCAGCATCCGGGCCGGAAACGCATGCAGGACAGCTCAGGATTCGACGTAGTCCCAGAAAGAATCCATTACCTCGGCCCCGTGTTCTGCGGCCTGGCGTGTCGCGGCGCGCTCCACCTGCTCCATGAGGCCGCGGAGGTAGTCACGGGAGGCTGAGATGGCGACGATCCCGAGTGTGGCGCTCTGCCACGTGATTGCCTCGTCGAGCTCGGCGATCGAGACGTTGAAGCTCTGGCGCAGGCGGTCTTTCATGCTGCGCACCACCTGACGCCGGTCTTTGAGCGACCGGGAGAGCGGGATGGAGAGCTGGATGGTCAATGCCGCGACGGCCATGGCGGTGCGCCTAGGACTCCTGAGCCGCGGAACGCTTGGGGAAGAAGGGCTCGATTTGTTCCGGCTTGGGCGGCCGGGTCACGGCACTGACCAGCACCAGGCAGAGGACGGAAGCAAGCAGGGCGGGGAAGATGGCGTCACGTGACGCCAGCACTGGCGGCAGATGTTGGTGCACGAAATCCGTGTCCCAGAAGACGGTCACGAGTGTGCCGATACCGATGGCAGAGACCGCGCCAGCAGCATTTGCACGGCGCGAATAGAAGGCGGCGAGCACAACTGGTGTGAGCGCGGCCGAGTAGATCGTGTAAGCGTAGAGCGTCTTCTTCAGCACGGACTGCGTGTGCAGCGCCTGGTAGAGAGCCCAACAGCCGAGCAGCACGACCATGCAGCGGGAGACGAGCAGGATCACACGATTCGAGGCATTGGGAACGAGATAACGGGTGAAGACGTCGTTCACGAGATTGGTCGCCGGGGAGAAGAGGTAATTATTCGCGGTGGAGATGATCTTGGCGAAGACAGCCCCCATCAGCAACGGGCCGAGCCAAGAGGGCAGCCCATGGAGTGCGGACCAGGCGATGATCTCGCGGGGATGGTCGTGAACCTCGCCCGACGGGAAGACGACAGAAGCAACGACCGCAAGGGCAACGATCACCGACTCCAGAATGACCGTGCCGATCACCCAGCCCACCACCGCCTGGCGTGCCGCCTTCTCCGACTTCGCAGAGAAAAACTTCTGATACATGGACTGGTTTCCGAGCATGAGCAGCATCGTGGGCAGGAAGAGCTCCAGTGCCTGGATGAGGCTGAAGTCACCGAGCAGCTGGAAGTGCGTGGGTGGCAGAGCTGCGTGCACGGTCGACAGGCCGCCCGCTCTATGGATGAGGAAGGGCAGAGCAAGTGTAATCGTTACGGTGGCGAGTATGCCGATGAGCACGTCCATGTAGGCCACCGAGGACATACCGGCGATCGCCGTGAAGACGATGACGAACGCGGCGATAAGGTACTTGCCAGCGTCCGAAGAGATGCTGCCAGGGAAGACCAGGTGCAGGATGTCTCCGCCGCCGATCAGTTGGTAGCTGGTGATGGCGGTGTAGGTGAAGAGAACGGCGATGACCCCGAGCACGCGGGCGGTCTGGTTGTAGCGCGCCTCCAGCAGGTCTGGAATGGTGAACTGGGCAAACTTCCGCGCGCGCG
Source organism: Acidobacteriaceae bacterium (assembly GCA_025462805.1). The sequence continues at coordinate 59 of JAOAPJ010000252.1, read as the reverse complement.
GTGCGATGAAGTAGATGAGCAGGAGACCTGCCCATCCACCGCCGGATTGCCACAGCGCG
>JAOAPJ010000244.1 GCA_025462805.1 Acidobacteriaceae bacterium | reverse complement strand
ACACCTGCGCAGATGGCGCAGAGCCACGTATTTCGCATTGATTGGGGTGGCCAGCGCCTCTGTCGGATTCGCGGCAGAGGTCCACGGGCGTGTGACCGACCCGCTGGGGGTACCGGTGCGGGGTGCTGAGCTGGCCCTGGTGCGCGCGGGAAAAGTTGTAGCCAGGGGGCGCAGCGGCGGGGACGGCACCTATAGCCTGCACACCGGCGTGTCCGGCCACTTCTACGTGCTCGTGGTCAGCGACACATTTCGCGAGATCATGACGCCTGGCTTCTACGCCGGGACGCTCGGCTCCCGCCAGGAGGATGTCGTGCTGGAGCCCGCGCGTGTGAACGAGCGCGTGGTGGTGACGGCGACCGGCATACCGACACCGCAGGCGCAGGTGAGCGGTGCTATTAGCTCAGTGCCCGCACCGGATTTCCGCAACCGCGCCATTCTGAGCGATGCGCTGCGTCAGTCACCCGGGACCTTCGTGGTCCAGCAGGGGATGTATGGCGGATTGACGTCGTTATTCGTACGCGGCGGATCCTCCACGGCGAACCGCGTGGTGCTGGACGGCGTGCCGATCGAGAACATCGGCGGCATCTTCGACTACAGCAGCCTGGCTACAACCGGCATTCAGGACTTCGAGATCTATCGCGGTGCGAACAGCACCCTGTACGGATCCGATGCGGCAGCCGGTGTGGTGAACCTGAGAACTCCACAGGGCACAACGTCGTTTCCCTCGCTGCTGTACGAGGGTGATGGCGGCAACTTTCACACCTATCGCAACCAGGTGCAGGTTGGGGGAACGTGGCGCAAGCTCGATTACTACACCGGCTTCTCTGCGCTGCGCTCCTCGAATGCGCTGCCCCAGGACGAGTATCACCTGAATACAGAGGTGGTGAATCTGGGCTATGCGCTCGGCAGTTCGACCTCGCTGCGGGCGACGGCACGCAACGCCGATGCCGCGGTTGGACTGCCGGGACCTTATAACTTCTACGCGCTCACGAATGACGGCAAGCAGAGCGACCAGAACCTGTATCTCTCCGGCACGTTGGAGAACCAGACTACCGACGCCTGGCATAACCTGGTGCGCTATGGGCTGACGCGCAAGCGGGAGCAGACAGCGCAATGGTATCCGGCGGGCGTACCGATCACGGTTGGAACCGGCACGTCTGCCTACACCAACTACTACGGACTGCCGGTTCTGATTCGCGGAGGGAATGGCTACACGGCGACGGGCCAGGTGTTGATGAACTACGGCGCGGCGTTCGGCGGCGTGTATCCCAACCGGAGCGACTCGGCAAATAATCGCGACCAGCTCTACTTCCAAAGCGACTATCGCATCACGCCGCACCTGAGCGGGTTGCTGGGCTTTCGCTACCTGAACGAGCGCGGCAGCTACAACAATCCCTCCTTTGCCATCGCGCAGCAATTGGAGCGCACCAACTACGACTACATCGGTCAGTTCGCGGGCGACTTCAAGAACCGGCTCTTCTACACGCTGAGTGGGGATGTCGAGAAGAATCAGATCTATGGCACGGTGGGCCAGCCGCGCATTGGGCTGGCGTACTTTCCGGTACGGCCCGGACGGGGAATCGCCCATGGGACCAAGCTGCGTTTCAACTTCTCCAAAGGCGTACAGGAGCCGGACCTGAACTCGCAGATCGCTTCGCTCAGAGGAATCCTGGCGCAGTATGGGTACGGCAACCTGGTCTCACAGTTTGGCGTGCCGCCGATCGGCGGTCAGACGAGCCGCAGCTATGACGGCGGGGTGGAGCAGAGCTTCTTCACGCAGCGTCTGCTGTTCACTGCGACCTACTTCCACAATGAATTTGGCAATCAGATTGAGTTCGTCAGCGGCACGACATTGCCGCTGCTGGGTGTGAGCCAGAGCGTCGCCACTGCGGTAAACAATGCGTTTGGGGGCGCAAACGTGAACTCGCTCGCCTTCCGCGCGCAGGGGGCCGAGGTGGAGATGCAATCGCAGATCACGTCGCATTGGTTCGCGCGCGGAGGCTACACCTACACCGATGCAGTGGTACAACGTTCGTTCTCCTCGGATGCGATCGGGCCGCAGGAGAACCCATTCATCCCGGGCGTGCCGATCGGCATCAACTCGCCGCTGATCGGCGCACGCCCCTTTCGTCGAGCACCGCATGTGGGGTTTGTGGGTGTGACGTATACATCGAACAAGTGGTTTGGGCAGGTGCAGGGGAGCTTCGCCAGCCGCAGCGACGATTCGACCTTCCTCAGCTCATTTTTGAGCCTGGCAGGCGACAATTCACTGCTGCTGCCGAATCGCAATCTCGACTCGGCGTACGCGAAGATCGACCTCGGCGGAAGCTATGCGGTGCGGCCGTGGCTGGCAGTGTATGCCCAGCTCGATAACCTGACCAGCAGTCAGCACATCGGCCCGATCGGATATCCATCGCTGCCGTTCACCTTCCGCAGCGGGCTGCGCTTCGCTATCGGACACAGTAAAAAATAGCGCTGATGAGACAGATGGCGGTGTGCTCCTACTCGCTTTCCAGCATCTGAATCGCTTCTTTGTAGGTGACGTTATTGCTCACCGGCTTGTACTCCGAGCCGTCTTCCGTGGACCGGATCACCAGGCTCTTCAACATGAGGATCTTGCCGGTAAGGTTCAGCTTCAGATGCGTGGACTCCCAGTGGCCATTGCCGACGTCCTGCTGCTCGACCAGGATAGTGCCGCCCTTGAAGAGGCGGCCGACGATGCCCCAGCCGAAGTCCACATCGGAGATGAGGTGCGCATCCAGCCTGGCCATGCGCTTCTCTGCGCAATTGATCCATAGCTCGCCCGCCATGCCGTGGTAGACCTGCGCCTCGCGGTCGGGCGGGATGAACCTCTGGTTGGGTTCGAAGCTGAGACGGTATGCGGGTCCGTTCGCGGTGTTCACGATGCCGCGGTAGGTGTAGAGGAAGGCGTCGGGCAGCAGCCGGATCATCTCGTTCGAACGACTGCCGTCCTCCTGCTCCCTTTTATGGCGACGGGCCTGCAGTTCGGGATGCGCCAGGAGATTGTCCAGTCTTGCCCGCTCGGCCTTCACCCTGTCCGGGGTGAGCGGCTGATCATTCACGGCCACCAGCCGAGCCACGTCGCCATCCTTGGTCTCGATGATGTCCTTGGTCGTCGCGCCGTTCTCGTCCTGCTTGCGCAGGCGGAAGCGGAAGGGATGGCCGCTGCTGGAAGCATGCAGTTCGTTCCAGGAGGCGGCACGCACCAGTGCAACCGGATCGCCCGGTGGTTCCTGGGCCGGAAGGCGCGCTGGGATCAGAATAACCAATAGCAATGTCAGTGCGAAGAACGTTCGATCTTGAATCGCGACTCCGGTCAAGCATTCTCTCCTAAACAGAAGACGCCTCGGCGTGTTGGGAAAGACGCATCTGCGTGGACGGGTGCTTCCAGCGCAAGGGTAGCAGGCAACATTTTCTTTGACGCTAGTTTGGCGCTTTCGGAAGTGTGTAGAGTTGCAGCGCAGTTGCAGGGTTGCGTATAGTGCGCTCAGAACGGAACGCCGCGGCAGTGTAGTGGCGAACTCTCGTAAGGACAGGTTAATCATGGCGGCAGGCGAGTCCGGCGCAGCAGTGATCGGCAAATCGGTGCAGATCCGTGGCGAAGTGAATGGAAGCGAAGATCTGATTGTGGACGGAGTGGTCGAAGGGACCATCACGCTCACGGAGAGCCGGCTGACCATCGGGCAGACCGCAAAGGTATCCGCGAATGTCTCGGCGCGGGACGTCATTGTGGTGGGAACATTGCAGGGAGATGTACGTGCGAGCGGCAAGGTCGAATTGCGCCAAGGTTCAACCCTGAACGGCGATTTGACTGCAGCGCGGCTCTCGATTGAAGAGAACGCGAACTTTAAAGGGAAGGTGGACCTGGTTCAGGGCGCATCGGCGAAGCAGCAGGCGCCCGGCAAGTAATCAGCGTTCGCACTGCACGTTGCTCCGAAAACTGAGAGACACTGAGAGCAGCGCCCAGGAGACGATAGCCCCACGTGTTCAAGAACCCGTTCCAGCGAGCCAAGGAAGAAGTCCAGTCCAGTTCACCCACAGTGCTGAGCGGGCCGCGCATTCCTCGGCATTCCAGCGGCTGGTCGGCCTTGAAGAAGCAGTTGCTGACGGAGAGCGGCCTGCGCATCCTGGACATCGGGCCGACGTCACCCACCAACATTAACCTACTGACCAACGCGGGACACAGCGTCTATATGGCCGACCTGGTGCCCGAGGCGCAACACTCGCGCTGGATGAAGAAGCCGGAAGACGGCGGCGACCCGGTCTTCGATGTCGAGGGATTCCTCGATGAGAACCTCGACTTCTCCGGCCGCGAGTTCGATGCGGTTCTGCTGTGGACCACGCTCGACTATCTTCCGGATGCGCTGGTACAGCCTACGGTGGATCGCCTGCATTCCTCAATGAAGCCGGGCGGCAAGGTGCTGGCGCTGTTTCACAACAAAAAGACGGGTGACAACGTGGTTTACGCGCGTTATCACGTGAGCGAGACGGATGCGATCGACGCGCAGGAGAGCGCGCGTATCCCCATCCGGCGCTCTTTCACCAACCGCGGGATAGAAAAGACGTTCGAGCGCTACGCCGGCTGCAAGTTCTTCCTTGCTAAGGACAATCTGTACGAAGTCATTGTGACCCGCTAGCGCCGGCGCGAGTCGCCGCTGCTCCGAACCACGCGGCGGTTGTGAAGGGGAGCAGAGTTAATGCCCGTCTTCGCGCCTGAGTGCGGCCTCACGGCTACCCCATTGCGGCCGGCTGGGGAGGCTTGCGTGGCACCGCAGTCAGCGCGGATGCAGGGAAGAGCTGGCTCTCCTGCTGGCGCAGAGCGGGCGGTACGCCAACATCGCGCGTCAGCAGCGCATCGTCCCGCCGCTGGCCGAGGCCATGCTTCCGGCACGCTGCCTTCAGCAGTTCACGGCAGCGTTCGGCATAGGCCTTGGGGACGAACGCGTCAGTCTCGTAGCGGGTGCGGTACATCGGCTCGAGCTTGGGGAAGTGCTCGCGGATAAAGGACAGATAGATCTCCTTGGAGCAGGGCTTCAGGAAGAGCGGATTCGCGTGCAGGAAGCAGGCGTGCGCCTCCCGCGCCAGTTCAGCCATGCGGTTCAGGGCGGGGCCGGTATCGGTGAGGCCGGGCAGCAGCGGTGA
>JAOAPJ010000240.1 GCA_025462805.1 Acidobacteriaceae bacterium | reverse complement strand
GGTGTGGCGCGTCTGCCCGAGGTCCTCGCCCTCAAGCCCGTGCTGGTCATCGTCGCCTTCGGCGGCAATGACGGCCTGCGCGGTTTGCCCATCGACTCCACTCGCAAGAACCTGGACCAGATCGTCTCCACCCTGCAGCACGCGGGTATCAAGGTCGTGCTCGGCGGCATCACCCTGCCCCCGAACTACGGCCCCGACTACATCCACCAGTTCAATGAGACCTATGCACTGCTCGCCCGCCAGTATCATGTGCCGCTGCTTCCCTTCCTGCTCAAGGACGTCTACGGCACCCCGGGCAGCATGCAGGCCGATGGCATCCACGCCACCGCGCAAGGCAATCGCCAGGTGGCGCAGAACCTCATGCCGCTGGTTATCCCTATGCTGCGCCGACAGTAGCGCTCAGCCGATTACCACCACCGGCTGAAACAACGTGCCCGCCACACGCTGCGCAATCCCGATCAGTTCATTCCGGTTCGCGAATACCTTGACGTGCGACGCTGCGGAAAAGTCTGCCAGGTTGCACAACGCTCCGTTACGCATGCGCCCCGCGGTATGCGCATCTGCCGTGGTCGAGGGCAGCTCCGGCAGCAGCGTCCGCGGATGCGGTAGGTGCCGCTCCACCTCGCCCGCCCGCGCCCGCGCCTCCAGCTCCTCCAGCGTCTGGGCGATCTCCTCACAGAACGGCCCCGCCGCCACACGCCGCAGCGATGCCAGGTGCGCCCCGCACCCCAGCGCCTGCCCCAGGTCGTGCGCCAGCGACCGAATGTACCCGCCCGCCGACACCGTCGCGCGAAACGCAGCAATCTCTCCCGCAATCTCCGTGATCACGAACTCGTGCACCACGATGCGCACCGGCGACAGCTCCACCGCTTCGCCGGCCCGCGCCAGCGAGTAGGCCGCCCGCCCGCCCACCTTCTTCGCACTGAACGCCGGCGGCGTCTGCAGCAGCTCTCCCTCGAAATGCGCTGCCTGCGCTCGCAGCTCATCCGGCTCCAGCGACACCGCCGTATGCGGGCCGGCCGGATCGCCCTCCGCGTCATAGGTGGTCGTCGCCTGACCGAAGCGGATCGTCCCGGTGTACGACTTCTCCATCCGCCCAAAGTACTGTGCCAGCCGCGTGAATCGCCCCAGCAGCAGCGGCAGCACTCCCGTCGCCATCGGGTCCAGCGTGCCCAGGTGGCCAATCGAGCGCTCGTCCAGAATGCGCCGCGTCCGCGCCACGACATCGTGCGACGTCATGCCCGCCGGCTTGTCGAGAATCAGCAGGCCGTTCACTCCTCCCACTATAACCACCCATGGCGGGAGCAGCAGCGCGACTTAGAAGCTGCCGCGCCCGTGGTCGCGCACCAGCGAGAGGAACTCCGCACGCGTCTTGTCTTCGAGGAACACGCCTGACATCGACGAAGTCACGGTCGAGGAGTTCTGCTTCTCCACGCCGCGCATCATCATGCAGAGGTGCCGCGCCTCCACCACCACGCCCACACCCTGCGGCGCGATGGCCTCCTGCAGCGCATTCGCAATCTCCCGCGTCATGCGCTCCTGCACCTGCAGCCGCCGCGCAAACACATCCACCAGCCGCGGCAGCTTGCTCAGCCCCACCACCTTGCCGTTGGGTATGTAGGCGATGTGCACCTTACCAAAGAACGGAAGAATGTGGTGCTCACATAGCGAGAACATCTCGATGTCCTTCACCATCACCATCTCGTCATAGTCCACGTCGAACAGCGCCGACTGCAGAATCTCCTGCGGACTCTGGTGATACCCCTGCGTCAGGAACGTCATCGCCTTCTCGGCGCGCTCCGGCGTCCTCAGCAGCCCATCCCGCGTCGGATCTGCGTCGAAGCGTGCCAGCAGTTCCGCATAGATCTCCCGCGTGCTGAACTGGCTCAGCGCTGATTCCTGCTTCCTTACCGGCGCCGCTACGTTATGAATCGTCTGAATCGTCGCCCCGGCATGCGCCGCCACACGTCGTCCCTTGCTCACGCTGCCTCCCCTCGAAACTCGAAAAAGTTATTCTCCGTCTCCTCGATCCGCACCCGGTCGAGCTCTCCCACAGGCAGCTTTCCTGCGAGCAGACGATAGATCACCCGGCATAGATTCTCCGTCGTCGGTACCTCCCGCTCAAACAGCGGATCGACATTCAGGTTCGCCAGATGAAAGCGCTCCACCACCCCCGGCAGTACCACTCCATCCAGATCGGCCAGATTGATCACCATACCCGTCGCCGGATCGATCGCTCCCCGCACCGACACCTCCACGCGATAGTTATGCCCATGCCCATGCGGGTTGTTGCACTTGCCATAGACGGCGCGGTTCTCCTCGGCGTCGAGCGCAGCGCAATGCAGTCGGTGCGCCGCGCTGAATGTGTAACAGCGAGTGAACGTGACTCTCATCGCGCGCCCTTTGCATCCGGCCCATAGCAGTCAGCAAACAGCTCCGGCGTCTCGTACACGCGCACGCGCTCCAGCCGAGCGCCTGCAATCTTGCCCTCCAGCCGCTCCCATGCGCTCACCGCGATGTTCTCCACTGTCGGCACACGGTCGCGAAACTCCGGGATCTCCAGGTTCAGGTGGCGATGGTCATACACATCCACCACCTCCCGGTTCAGCACATCCTTCAACTGCTTCAGGTCCACCACGAAGCCGGTCTCCGGATCCACCTCGCCCGCCACCGTTACCTCAAGAGTGTAGTTGTGGCCATGCCCATTGCGATTGGCGCACTTGCCGAAGACCCGCTGATTCTCGGCCTCGCTCCAGCTCTTATTCCAGTAGTAGTGGGCGGCAGAAAACTCTGCTCTGCGTGTCAACAGGATCATGGGTATCCGATTTCGCTCTCGTCCGTCTCGCTCGTCTGTCTATGGATGTCCGGCGTCGAATTTCGCTTCATCGCGCGCCACTCTCCGTTGGATGGAGAGCATCGCCCGTGTAAGGACCAATTCCGTAAGGACCATTCCGGGAGGGCCTGTCCCACGCTCTCCCCGCTTATGATGGAGGGCAGCATGCCTACCCGCTCCATTCTGGCCGGCGCTCTCATCCTTCTCTCCGGCTGCCTCACCGCCTGCGACCGCGGCAGCCACCCGCGCCAGA
>JAOAPJ010000215.1 GCA_025462805.1 Acidobacteriaceae bacterium | reverse complement strand
GGTGAGAGGTCTATTTACCTCCGTACTGTTACCCATGACGCACCATAGTGCAAGACCCACTGCACCTCGCGTGCTGATTCAGTAGTACCGATGGACACTTGCTTTCAGTCGCGAATGCCTTATGCTTAAGCCTCGCTTGCACGAGCCAGGACGGATTACATCCGCCGGCATCGTGCAGGTAATCCGGGCGCCTGGTGCGGATAGACGTCCAGACAACCCGGGTGTAGTTGATGCAGGCTTTGTTGTTTTTGTCCGCTATGGGATCGTTGGTGTGAGGCTACGGGTAAGCATGTCTGCCCCGAATGGGGAATGCTCCTTCCCGCGACTTCTTTTGTCGCCACCCTCCCTTTGAAGTCATCGCTGCCTGCTGGATGAGGCCCTTGAGGGGCCGTGCACAGCTTGGGATCGTTGAAACGAAAGGTCAGCGCAGGTCACTTTCCTTAAGACTCGGCAGGTATGGCTGATTCGGGGAATTCCGGCGTTGTCCGAAAGTGGGAACAATGGGCTGTGGCCCACAGGGCGAAGCTATGTCTAGCTTCCGGGCCTGAACTCCCACGCTGACCGGAGCGGCAAAACAACTGATGCAAACAGCCAACGTACTTGATTCATCACATGATCCTGGTTCCTCCTGGTGTGCACTGTATACACGTCATCAGCATGAGCGGGTTGTAGCCGACATGCTCGCCGCGAAAGATTTTGAAGTTTTTCTGCCGATGTACAGCTCCACACGGCGCTGGAAGGACCGGCAAAAGACTCTCTCTCTTCCGCTCTTCCCTGGTTATGTATTCGTCAAGGGAGCTGCTCATCGCCGACTGCAGGTGGTCAGCACGCCGGGTGTCCATATGATCCTGAGCAATGGCGAGAAAGTTGCCGTTATTCCTGATCACGAGATCGATTCCATCCGCCAGACGATCGCGTCTGCGCTCATGGTTGAGCCGCACCCGTTCCTACGGTGCGGAGAGCGGGTCCGGGTCATCCGCGGATCGCTGCAGGGGATTGAGGGCATTCTGACCAGGAAGAAAAATTTGTTTCGGTTGGTGCTCTCGGTTGACATGCTGGCCAAGTCAGTCTCGATTGAGATCGATGCCACTGCTGTTCTGCCGATTCAGCCGCCGGGCCCAAACGCTGCGGCTCAAGACGCATGGGCGATGCTCCCAAAGCTAACTCCGGGTAGCACGTCCGCAGCACTTGCTCCAGAGCGCTTCTCGGCGCTGCGCTGAGGTTCCTCACCGGCGACAGATCTACTCGGGACGCGCACTCCGGAAGTAGAGTGGTCCTGACTAAAGAAGGACTCATATGAAACAGCAGGGTAAGAGTGCCGTGATGCTGGCGTCTGTGCTGGTATTGTCGATCGGGCAGGCCTGTGGGCAGACCGGCCCAGCGGGTGTGGCGGCGCAAAGAACCAGAGCCGCTGAGGCTGCGGTTGCCGCTAAGGCGCACGATAGCGCATTTCTGATAGGAAGCGGCGATTTGCTGGCCGTGAACGTCTGGAAGGAGCCTGACGTCTCGCGGTCGGTCCCGGTGCGCCCTGACGGGCGGATTTCTCTACCCTTAGTGGGAGAGGTTCAAGCCTCCGGAAGAACTCCGTTGCAACTTGAGCATGATATTGCTGGGCGTCTGAAGACGTACATCTCGGATGCGGACGTGACCGTTATTGTTGAGCAGATCAACAGCGAAAAAGTGAATGTGCTCGGACGAATCCAGAAGCCCGGATCGTATCCCATTTTGGGAAGCATGACCGTTCTCGATGCGATATCCATGGTGGGCGGTTTTGTGGATTTCGCCAAGCAGAAGGATATCTACATTCTTCGCTCGACGCCGAATGGGCAGCAGATCAGAATTCCCTTCAACTACAAGGACGTCATCAAGGGTAAGCATCCGGAGCAGAATATCCGGCTCCAAGCGCACGATACCGTCATCGTCCCGTAATTTCTTGCTGCTTCAAAAGTAGGCTTCCTATGCGCAGAATGCTCCTGTGTGTCACGCTCGCACTGCCGATATCCGCCTGTTTCGCCCAGAGCGAAACAAGTACGGAGGTTGTTACTACGGAGCCGATGCCGAAACCCTCACCGGTGAGCGGACGTGACTACGTCACTGAGGTCGGCGGGGGAGGCCGGGAGAACCTTCTCACCGCAAGTTTGAGCGGCAGTTTCGGATACATCGACAATCTCTATCCGGGTTCGGGAACCGGGAACATCAGCGAAAAACTTTACACGCTGCTACCCAGCATCTCTGTTGACAGGAGTACGGAACGCCAGCACCTCTCGGCCACCTATAGTCCCAGCTTTATGCTCTATCAGCCCTCGAGCGAACTCAATGAGATCGATCAGAACGCGCGCCTACACCTCGACCACCGATTCACGCCTCGGCTGGACATGAGTGTAGGTGAATCATGGCTGCGTAGCTCGACGGGCTTGAACCAGGCGTCCCTTGGAGTGAATGGAAGCGTCTCGGGTGCTGCACCCACGCTCACACCAGGTGTCTACGTTCCTTTTGGCCTCCGGACCATCAATGACCTCGACGGTCATCTCTCGTATCAGTTCAGCCCCCATGGGGTCGTAGGTGGTAGTGGACAATATTCTACGGTGAGCTATCCAAATCTTGGGGAGGGATCCGGACTGTATAACTCGAACGGTACCTCGGGAGGCGGCTTTTTCTACCAGCAAGTCTCTGCCAAACAATATGTGGGTGCCTCGTATGAGTATGATCACATCCTCGCTTCTCCTTTGGGTACAGATTACAAAACCGACACAAATACGATTTCAGCCTTCTATACGCTGTTCCTGACGGACACGGCCTCCATCTCGGTCTCCGGGGGGCCTGAGCATTACAGCGCGGTTCACGCGCCGTTGCCTGCGCTCAGCGCATGGTCCCCGAGCGTCACAGTAAGTGGCGGGTGGCACGGGCGGCGCATCAGCTTGGCGGGCAATTATTCGCATACGGTCACAGGAGGCGGGGGACTGCTCGGCGCCTTCCATTCCAACAGTGTGAATGTTGGCGCGCGAATGCAATTGTCCCGGAACTGGCAGTCGGCACTGGGCGTCAATTATGCCTCTAATCGAAATGCAACGCCGTTGCTGGCTCTTAGCAGCTCAAGCGGATACTCGCTCGTGACGTCGTTCTCCCTTCAACGCGCACTGACACCACGACTCAGCACCAGGTTTCAGTACGACCGGATCCAAGAAGATTACGGCCGCACTCAGGCCATCGCTGCCAACCCAACGAGCGATCGCGGGACGATCGCCCTGGTCTGGGCGCTGCGGCGGCCCATCGGTAGATAAGCCATGTTTGAAGAGATTGAAGAACAGCCAGCCTCGTCGTTCGACTTCGCCCGCGTGTTCGATGTGCTCCGTCGCCGGCGCCTGTCGATTGTTATTCCCTTGCTTGTCGGGTGGCTCCTGGTCTGGGGTTGCAGCTGGTTTCTGCCGGCGCGCTACAAGTCAAGCACCCTGATCCTGGTCGAAGAACCGACCATGCCCAAGAACTATGTGGTGCCCAATGTCAATGACGACCTGCAGGGTCGGCTGCAGAGTATCTCGCAACAAATCCAGAGTCGAACCCGTCTGCAGGTGATCATCGATGATCTACACCTCTACAGCGGAAAGCACGAACAGGGACTCTCGCCGGATGACAGAGTCGAGCGTATGCGAAAAGACATTGAGATCGAACTGGTACGCAGCCGTGATGATGCCATCAGTTCATTCCGCATCAGCTACTCTGCACCGAACCCGCGGACCGCGCAGGACGTCACGAACAAGCTGACGAAGCTGGTCGTTGACGAGAATCTCCGGGTCCGTCAGCAGCAATCCGAAGGTACCACGAAGTTCATTGAAGATCAGCTAGAGGCGGCCCGCTCCACCCTGGCGCAGCAGGAAGCGAAGATCCGCGACTTCCAGGCTGCACACGAGGGGGAACTACCGACTCAGCAGACGACCAATCTGCAGATCCTGAGCGGGCTGCAGCAGCAGTATCAGAGTGAGCAGGAGGCTCTGAATACGGCCAAGCAACAACGGATCTACTTCCAGACCATGGTCGACCAATACCACACGCTGCGCACACCGCTGGGAAGTCCGCTCGGCTTGCCGGCGCTTGATCAGCAGCTTGCCACGATGCGGTCGCAGCTGGCCGAACTGAGCACGCGCTACACAGAGAGCCATCCCGACGTCGTGCACCTGAAAAAGCAGATCGTCAAGATGGAGACGGCCCGCGATTCATTGCTAGTCCAGCTCAAGGAAGCGAAGCCGGGGGACGCGAGCAACCCCTCCACTGCTGACATCGCGGATTCGCAGAACGCGCCGCTATTGCAGCTGCAGGGCCAGTTGCGCGCGAGTCAAACAGAGATTGGCAACCGGGAGCACGCGCTGGCCAGTCTTAGTGGCCGCATCTCGGACTACCAACGGCGGCTGAACGGTGGTCCTTCGAGTGAACAGCAGCTAACTGAGCTCAGCCGAGGGTATGAACAGTCCAAGGCCAATTATGATGAGCTACTCAAGAAGGAACACGAGTCGCGCATGGCCACCAGCATGGAACAGTTGCAGCAGGGTGAGCGCTTTACCATTCTCGATCCGCCGAGTCTGCCGCTTAGACCAGACTCGTCGAAGCGGCTCCTGCTGTGCTGCGTAGGTGTCGCTTTTGGGCTTCTTCTCAGCTTTCTAACGGTGACTGCGCGCGAATTTCTGGATGAGCGGATTTATAGCGAGAAGATTATCAAGGACCTGCTGCCGGTCCCTATATTCTCCGAGGTGCCGGAGATCGCCACGCTCGAAGATCAGAACCGGACTCGCCGCCGCGCAGTCTTGGAATGGGCTATGACGGGGGCGGTCGCGCTGTGTATCTTAGCCGGCTCCGCATTCAGTTATCTCCACAGTTGAACCCCCAAAACATGTATAAGGCACATTTTCAACTCAATCGCGACCCGTTCGATCTGGTTCCGGATCCGACCTGCTTCGTCTCGACCAGGTCACACAATGAGGCGCTGGCCGCCTTGTACTACGGTGTGCGTTGGCACAAGGGATTCATTGTGGTGATCGGTGAAGTGGGTACCGGTAAGACCCTTCTCCTGCGCTGCCTGCTTCGCCTGTTGAAGGACAGCAAGGATTTTGCGTACGCCTATCTCTTCAACAGTCGGCTGACTCCGGACGACTTCCTGCAGTATGTCGCCGCTGACTTTGGCTTGGTTACCCAAGGTAAGAGCAAGGCCGAACTACTCCTCGAGTTTGGCCGCTTTCTTACGGGCCGGGCAGAGCAGGGGCTAACCACCGTCCTAATCATCGATGAGGCGCATCAACTGTCCGAGGAGACGCTTGAGGAGGTACGCCTGCTCTCGAACCTAGAGACGACCCAGGACAAGCTGCTCCAGATCGTGCTGGTCGGGCAGCCGGAGCTCGACGAGAAACTCGATTGCGTCGCTTTGCGCCAGCTGAAGCAGCGTATCGCGATCCGAGCGTCGCTCGGCGCTCTGGACGCGCGAGAGACCCGCGAGTACATCGAGCAGCGCATCCGTATCGCCGGGGGTGGGGAATGCGCGACAGCCATCTTCCCGCTGGAAGCCATCGCGGCGATCTTCTACTTCTCGCGCGGATTGCCTCGCTTGATTAACTGCATGAGCGAGAATGCGTTGCTGGCCGCCTACGCGCGGCAAGCAAAATCGGTGACGCCGGAGATCATTGAGCAGGTGGCTCGCTCGTTTCGCCTTGAGCCCGCCCCGGGGAGTCTCCGGATGCCCAGCGTGGAGGAGATGGAGTCCGGCGGCGGTGTGCTACGCAGCCCCTTTTCCGAGTCCCTGCTGCCCGCGCAGAGTGATGAGGATCCGGTCGTGCTGTATGGGAAACGGAGTGTCAGACGATGAGCTATATCTTTGAGGCGTTGCAACGAGCCGAGGCAGAACGCTCGGTCGCCGGTTCGACGCAAAGCGCCACGGTCGCCTTTGAGCTGCTGGAGCGAGCCGAACGGGCGCGCTTCGAGGCGCCTGAGCGTGACTTGGCGTCAGGTGGTCGATTGTTCGTGAAGCAGGAGCCAGCTGTCGCTCCGCTCCGTCCACACCCCGACGCCGGGCGCGAGAAATCCATCGCCGGGCAGAGGGCTTTGAGGACGGCGCCGGCGGCGGCACTGCCCACGTTGCTGGAAAGCTGCGAGGTGCTTCGGGTCGACAGCAAACCCCAGGGGCGGCTCGTTTCAGCGGGCGACGGTGGCACACCCGCGGCCGAAGCCTTCCGTCTTCTGAGTGTTCGCCTGCGGCAACTGCGTCGCGAGCGTCCACTGCAAAAGGTTCTCGTGACGAGCACGATTCCACAAGAGGGCAAGAGCCTCGTCGCGGCGAACCTTGCGTGTGCGATGGCTTCAGGAGCCCGCGAAAGCGTGGTCCTGCTCGAGGGTGATGTGCGTCGGCCATCCCTCGCCAGGATCTTCGGATTGAGCTCCCATCCGGGTCTCTGCGAGTGGCTGGATGGCAAGCGGACCCTGAGCGCAAGTGTCTATCGTCTGGAGGGCGCCGGAGTCTGGCTGATGCCGTCCGGTTCCCCCCCCAGCAATCCGCTCGGGATTCTTGAGTCAGCGCCACTCCCGCATCTGCTCGATCAGCTCAGCGAGTTCTTCGACTGGGTGATCATCGACTCGCCTCCCATCCTACCTATCGCTGACACCAGCGTATGGTCCAGGTTGGTCGACGGTATCCTGCTCGTCACCCGCCAAGGCGTGACCGAGAAGGGACATCTGGAACGTGGCCTCGCGGCGCTCGATACGAACAAATTGATCGGAGCGCTCCTCAATTCCTCTCGGCATAGATCAGATGACGGATATTACGCTAACAGCCAGGTAAAGCCATCGTGAATCGAGGGTAAGCTTCATCTCATCTCATCTCATCGCAGCCGCATGCCGATGACGCTCTCGCCTGACGCTGTTCCTAAGGCAAACTGCGCCATTCCCCCATAACCACCTTTCTTCGTCTCCCACCGGGCGACCCGACCGTCGCAGGCTGAGTATCCGTGCCGAATACGAGAAAAAAGAGAACGGAAGTGCGCGGGAACGACGGCATTGCCGTGGTCGATGCCCTGTTCAGCCCAGTCGTGGCCCAACAGCGCGCTATCGCGAGTGAAGAGACCTTCAAGCGCGTGCTGACCCTGGAGCGAAAACGGAGTGACCGGTCCCGGCAGCCTTTCCTGCTGATGCTGATCGATGCAGGGACAGCGCGCCGTGCTGCGGCGGGCACGAATCTACTGCGACGAACGGCCGCGGCGTTGCTGGTCACAACCCGCGAAACCGATGTGGTGGGGTGGTATCGCGAGGCGGCACAGGTGGGGGTGCTCTTTACCGCGCTGCAATTGGAAACAGGTGGTCACAATCAGTTGACGGTCGTGAACACCATTCTCGAACGTGTCCGGGCGGCCCTGAAGGAGCGGCTCACTGCCGATGAAGCCATCAATCTCACCTTCTCCTTCCATTTCTTTCCCGATGACTGGGATGGAGACGCGCTACGCCCCAGCGATGGGATGCTCTACCCAGATCTGCACCGAATTGGAATCACCAAACGCACGCTGCTGGTCAGCAAGCGCTTGATGGATATTGTCGGAAGCACCATCCTGCTTGCGGTCTGCGCTCCTTTGCTGGCCGTGATCGCTGCTGCTGTGAAGCTCTCCTCCGATGGGCCTATCTTGTTTAGGCAAACGCGGGTTGGGCAACATGGGCGGCACTTCCAGTTTCTGAAGTTCCGCTCCATGCGCACGGACAATGATCCGAGCGTGCATCGGGAATACGTGACCCGCTTGATCTCGGGTGCGGCCGATCGCGTGGACACTGGTTCCAGCGAAACGGGTGTTTACAAGCTGGCGAATGATACTCGCGTCACGGCGATCGGTCGTCTTCTGCGGAAGACCAGTCTCGACGAACTCCCACAGTTGCTGCATGTTGTGCAAGGGCACATGTCCCTGGTGGGTCCGCGTCCCCCGATTCCCTATGAAGTGGCGGCCTATCAGATCTGGCACCGTCGGCGCGTCTTGGAGATGAAGCCAGGGATCACCGGTCTGTGGCAGGTGATGGGGCGCAGCCGGGTGAAGTTCGACGACATGGTACGGCTCGATTTGCGCTACGCGGCGTCTTGGTCACCTTGGCTGGATTTCAAGATTCTATGGCGGACCCCGGGGGCCGTCATCAAGGGTGCTTACTAGCCCCTTGTCTCCCATTGCAGGGTCGCTCGAAAAGCGACACTTCGGACAATCGAGTGGCCCAAAGAGCACAAGCGGCCTCCTTAGGAAGGATTCGTGATTCTCTCGTGAACTTCGGCGTAATCGGATACGGGTATTGGGGGCCTAACGTGGTCAGAAATCTGACCAGCCTGGAGGGTTCGCAGGTATTGGCCATCGCGGAGAAGAGTCCGGAGGCGCGCAAGCGTGCTCAACGGGCCTATCCCTCCATTCAGGTCACCGCCGACGCGATGGAGATCATGACCTCGCCGAAGATCGACGCTGTCGCGGTCATTACGCCAGTGTGGACGCATTATGAGCTGGCCAAGGCGGCACTCGAGAACGGAAAGCACGTCTTCGTGGAAAAGCCCTTCACCAGCTGCAGCGAGCAGGGAGAGCGGCTCATCGAGCTCGCGCTTCGTAAGAAGCTAAAGATCATGGTGGACCACACGTTCCTGTTCACCGGGGCGGTGCGCAGGATAGCTCAGCTGATCGAAGAGGGTGCCCTGGGCAAGCTCTACTACTACGACTCCACTCGCGTGAATCTGGGACTGTTCCAGCATGACGTCAACGTGCTCTGGGATCTGGCGCCACATGACTTGTCGATCATGGATCATCTAATCAAGGCCAAGCCAGAGGCCATTGTTACCACGGGGCAGAAGCACCTCAATGGCCACGAAGATATCGCCTACATGACGCTCTATTTCCCGAACAACGTCATTGCCCATATCAATGTGAACTGGCTCTCGCCGGTCAAGGTGCGCACGACACTCCTGGGGGGTGAAAAGCGGATGCTGGTGTGGAACGATCTCGAACCCGATGAGAAGGTCAAGGTCTACGACAAGGGCGTGAACATCACGAATCGCGAGGGTGTGTACGACCTGCTCGTGAGCTATCGCTCCGGCGATATGTGGGCTCCCCAGCTCGAGCAGGTGGAAGCTCTCCATCAAGAGCTCGCCTACTTCGTCGACTGCGTCTCGAACGACCACGAACCCTTCAACGATGGCTGCGCCGGGCTGCGCATTGTGGAGATGCTTGAAGCGGCGACCCAATCGCTGAACCAGAGAGGGGCCCTCGTCTCCTTATGAGCGAGTTCCAGTCCATAGCCCCCGACGTCCGCCTCGGCACCGATGTCCGCATCTCTCGCTTCGTCAACCTCTACGGTTGCGTGATTGGAGACGAGACCAAGATAGGCGCCTTCGTCGAGATTCAGAAGAGCGCCACGATCGGAAGGCGCTGCAAGATTTCGAGCCATACCTTTATCTGTGAGGGCGTTACGATCGAAGATGGTGTCTTCATAGGCCACGGTGTGACGTTCGTCAACGATTCTTATCCGCGAGCAACGAACAAAGCAGGTGAACTCCAGACCGAGTCGGATTGGCGTGTCGAGCGGACGCTGGTCTGTAAGGGAGCCTCCATTGGCTCCGGGGCAACCATCCTGTGCAACACGACGATTGGGGAGAATGCCATCGTTGGCGCGGGAAGCGTGGTCACCAAAGATGTGCCCGCCCATGCTGTCGTAGCTGGAAATCCAGCCAGGATCCTGAGGTACATAGAACGTTCAGCGGAGGACTTGCATGTCTGTTCCTAGCATCCCTTTCCTTGATCTTGTGGCACCCCACCTCGCGCTCGAGGAGGAGATGGTAGAGGTATTTCGCAGCGTACTCGCGACGGCTGGCTTCATCGGCGGCCCAATGGTGGAGCACTTTGAACGGGACTTTGCCACCTTCTGCGATGTGGCTCATGCCATCGCCGTGAGCAGCGGCACCGATGCCCTTCGCTTTGCTCTGATGGCGAGCGGAGTCAAGCCCGGGGACGTGGTACTGACCGTGCCGCACACCTTCATTGCGACGACAGAGGCAATCACACAGGCCGGTGCGCTGCCGGAGTTCGTCGACATCGACGAACGGACCTATACATTGTCCGCTGAGCGACTGGAGGAGTACCTGACCGTACAGTGCACCTCCGGACCCAATGGAACTCTCCGGAGCCGGCGCAGCGGTCGCCAGGTGACCGCCATCGTGCCGGTGCACCTGTATGGACAGATGGCCGACATGGATCCCCTTCTGGAACTGGCAGAGCGATACAACCTGCTGGTGATCGAGGACGCTTGTCAGGCGCACGGAGCTGAGTACTACTCGCGGCGCGACGGTCGCTGGAGACGCGCAGGATCCATGGGCCATGCGGCCGCATTCAGCTTCTACCCGGGTAAGAATCTCGGGGCCTGCGGAGAGGCCGGTGCCGCCACGACGAATGACGGGGCCATCGCATCGTACATGCGCGTGCTTCGCGACCATGGTCAATCACGGAAGTACCACCACGAGATCGAGGGTTATAACGGGCGGCTGGATGCATTGCAGGCAGGCCTGCTGCAGATCAAGCTTCGCCATCTTGAGCGCTGGAACGAGCAGCGCCGCGAGCGGGCCGCCTCCTATAACTACCTCCTGGCAAGCAACACTCTGCTGACGCTGCCCTACGAGCCAAGCTGGTCGCGCGCGGTCTACCACCTGTATGTAGTGCGCACGCCGGAACGCGACCGTGTCATCGACTACCTGAAGGAGGCGGGCATTGGGACGGGGATTCATTATCCGGTGCCACTGCACATGCAAAGAGCCTACGCCACGCACGCGTACGCCGCTGCGGATTTCCCGGTGTCTGCCGCCGTGGCAGCCGAGATCGTTTCGCTGCCCATGTTTCCCCAACTAACTCTGAACCAGCAGGAGCGGATCACGGAGGAACTGCTGGCCTTTACCGCGGCAAGCACTCCGAAGCAGGTCGACTCGGCTGCGGGTGAGCTACTGATTGCCGGACAGATGGCGTGAGCCAAGCGGCTATAGCCGAACAACCACGCCTCAAGATGCATCACGCATCAAACGGATATCCATCCATGTCGGTCCTTCCGCCTTACGTTTTGATCACGCCGGCTCGCAATGAGGCGCAATACCTCGAGGCGACCATCGAAGCTGTCATCGCCCAGACGCACCGGCCGCTGCGATGGGTGGTGGTCAGCGACGGTTCCACGGATGGGACCGACGAGCTGGTAGAGCGCTACACGCACGCTCATCCCTGGATCGAGTTCCTCCGCATGCCCGAGAGGGCGGAACGGAACTTCGCCGGGAAGGCATACGCCTTCAACGCGGGCTACCTGCGAGTTGCGGATCTCCAATTTGCGGTGGTCGGCAATCTCGATGCTGATGTCACCTTTGCCCCGAGCCACTTCGCCTCCCTGGCTGCTCGCTTCCTCGAGGACCCGCAACTCGGGGTGGCAGGGGCGCCCTTCCGCGAGGGAAGTTCGCAGTACGACTATCGTTTCACCAGCACGGACAACGTATGGGGTGGATGCCAGCTGTTTCGTAGGGCGTGTTTTGAGGCGATAGGCGGCTACGCGCCGCTCAAGGGAGGCGGGGTCGACCTGGTGGCGGTAACGACCGCACGGATGCATGGGTGGGGCACGCGAACCTATATGGAGAGCATGTGCACGCATCACCGCATCATGAACTCAGCCATGAACCGGGGTTGGGTGCGCCGCAAGGTTCGTTGGGGTCAGAAGGATTACCGGCTGGGAAGTCATCCAGTCTGGCAGCTCTTCCGCTGTCTGTACCAGATGAGCCAGCGCCCCTACATCGTGGCCGGGCTGCTGATGCTAGTGGGATACTTCGCGGCCTATCTGTCGCGGCAGCCCCGCATCGTTTCCTCAGAGCTTGCGGCCTTCCGGGGTCGCGAGCAGATGCAGCGCCTGCGACATTTTCTAACGGGACGCCCCCAGGATCGCTCCCTCGCAATTTCCTAATACCCACAGGATTCATGATTCCCCACATCAGCATCTGCGTCTGCACCTACAAGCGTCCGGCTCTGCTCGAACGTTGTCTCCTTTCCATTGCATCGCAGCGAACGGAAAACCGGTTCACCTACTCTGTGGTGGTGGCTGACAACGATGACGCAGAGAGCGCACGGGAGACGGTGGCCCGCGTGGCGGCTGGATGGCCTGTCACCATTGAGTACTGCGCTGAGCCGCAGCAGAACATCGCGCGCACGCGAAACCGGGCCGTACGTCAGGCCAGCGGTGACTACGTGGCCTTTCTCGACGACGACGAGTTCACCCACCCCGACTGGCTCGTGAT
The DNA here is from genome assembly GCA_025462805.1 of Acidobacteriaceae bacterium. Next base: position 49,658 of record JAOAPJ010000215.1, on the reverse strand, counting down.
GCTCTATCGTACCCTTGAAGAGTACAGGGCTGACGCCGTGTTGGGTCCGGTCCATCCTTACTTCGAGCCGACGACACCGCGCTGGGTCATCGAAGGCGGTTTCTATGATCGCCCCGTCCTGGCGACTGGCACGCGGCTTGCTTGGCTCAAATGCCGCACCGGCAACGTGCTCCTCCGCCGAGAGGTGTTTGGCGAAGAAGCCGAGCCCTTTGATCCCGCGTGCCTCTCCGGCGAAGACCAGGAGTTCTTCCGCCGAAAGAGTGAGGCCGGTTACGCCTTTGTCTGGTGCCATGAGGCCGGTGCGCGGGAGGCGGTTCCACCCTCACGCTGGCGGCGCGGCTTCTTGGTGCGTCGCGCTCTCTTCCGCGGTATCTTCGCCCAACGCAATCATGGATTGCAGCCCTGGCGGCTCGTGCAGGCGCTGATCTCCACGCCGCTTTATGCGTTGCTGTTGCCGGTCGCGCTACCGCTGGGACAGGCGCGGTTCATGCGGTGTGTCTTCAAGCTGTCGTACCACGCCGGCCGGCTGCTCGGTTTTCTGGGAGTCAACCCGATTCGTCAGGCATATGTTGTCGACTAAGTACTCTCACCATCAGTTCCCGAAGGTCGCTTTCGGCATGCGGAGAGGTCGCTGTTGGAAAAGCAGCGGCCGGCTCGCCGGCCGCGATGGTTTGCGCCATCCGGAGGTTCAAATCCTACCCCTCTCCGCCACACTTCCTGCAGGCAGGGTTCGCCCGAGGTCTCGATGATCATCTCCGGCTGTTCCCTCCGGGTGAGTGGGCGTCTGCTGCGCATGGCGCGTGTCGACGCAGAGAAGTTTCTCTTCCTCGAGTCAGACCCTGACGAAGCCATCGCGGCCCTGCGCGAATCGCACAAACGAGTCGATCTGTTCACGTTCCAGCAGCGGCTGCCCGAGACCACGCCGAAGTATTCGTACCCGATGGAGTGGGACAATTTTGCTGCGATTCCGCTGACGACGTTCGATCACTGGTGGAACCAGCAACTCGGCTTCAAGGCACGCAATAAGGCAAAGCAGGCGGGGAAGAAGGGTGTCGTGATCAGAGAGGTGGCATTCGATCGCGCGCTGACGGACAGCATCTGCGAGATCTATAACGAATGCCCGGTACGGCAAGGGCGCCCCTTCCGGCACTATGGCAAAGACCATGAAACCGTGCACCGCGAGGCGGCCACCTATCTCGATCGCAGCGTCTTCTTCGGCGCGTTTTCTCAGGACAAGCTCATCGGGTTCATCAAGTTGGTGGTCGACGATTCAGGTACCCAGGCGGGACTGATGAATATCGTCGCGCTGATCAGGCAGCGTGATAAGGCGCCGGCTAACGCGCTCGTTGCGGAGGCGGTGCGGGAGTGCACGGCGCGCGGGATTCGGTTTCTCACGTATGCAAATTTCGCCTATGGCAAGAAGCAGAGCGACTCGTTGAGTGACTTCAAGCAACGCAACGGGTTCGTGCGGATGAATGTCCCTCGGTATTACGTGCCACTGACGCCGCTTGGAGCCACGGCCCTGAGGCTGCGCCTGCACCGGCGCCTGTCCGAGCGCGTACCGGAGTCGGTTGCGGTTCGTGTGCGCGAACTGCGCGAATCCTGGTACCGGTGGCGCTTTGCCAGCACCGCGGAGGTCTCCTAAGCCATGCCTGGCCTGGTGGGGATCATCACGAAGCGGCCGGCAGCCTGGGCGAATGCCGAGCTCCGACGGATGCTAGCGACAATGGAGCACGGAGCGCAGCTCCAGAGCGGTACGTTTGCCGAGGCAAGCATCGGCTTATACGCCGGGTGGACCGCCCGAAGGGGATCGTTTTCCGCAGAGATGCCGCTCGACAGCGAGGATGAGCAGCGGACGCTGCTCTTTTCAGGGGAGGAATATCCGGATCCTGCTGTCCATGAGCGCTTCAAGGCACGCGATCAGCGAGTAGGGGCGCAGGCGGAGACGGGATCGGCACATTACCTGCTCCATGTCGCCGCCGAGGATCCACGATTTCCTGCGACTCTCAACGGACAATTCCACGGCGTATGGATCGACCGAACGGCGCAGGAAGCGATGCTCTTCAACGATCGCTATAGCATGCACCGGATCTACTACTACGAGACGCCCGAGGCGTTCTACTTCGCAGCGGAGGCGAAGGCGATTCTGGCGGTCAGACCAGAAACGCGAACGCCCGACCAGCAGGGGCTAGGAGAGTTCGTCAGCTGTGGATGTGTGCTGGAGAATCGTACGATATTTCGTGGGATTTGCGTCCTGCCGGCGGCCTCCGCATGGCGTTTCGCCGCGGGTGCGCTGGTTCGTCGCGACACGTACTTCGATCCTGCGGAGTGGGAGGAGCAGAGCCCGCTCGCGCCAGAGGCCTACTACGCTCGTCTGCGTGAGGTCTTCTCCCGCAATCTGCCGCGGTACTTTGCCGGCCCAGAGAGAATTGGCATCTCCCTGACAGGCGGCCTCGATACACGCATGATCATGGCGTGGTCCAAGGCAGCGCCGCAGTCTCTGGCCAGCTACACCTTCGGTGGACCCTACCGCGAGTGTGAGGATGTCCGCCTAGCCCGCAAGGTTGCGAGCCTGGGTGAGCAGCCCTTCCAGGTGATTCCTATCGAAGCGGAGTTTCTCCGCCAATTTGGGAGTTACGCGGAGCGCGCCGTCTATCTGAGCGATGGCTGTGTCCAGGTACATCGTGCCGCTGACCTCTACGCCAATGAGCTGGCGGCGCGCATTGCGCCGGTTCGTTTAACCGGGAATTACGCTAGCGAGATCCTGCGCAGACTGCGTGCCTTTAAGCCCAGCAGGTCTGACGCGGACCTTTTTGTTCCAGAGTTTCTAACCGAAGTGAAGCGCGCCGAGGCAACGTACGGAGATCTTTCACGTGGCCACGCCGTCTCCTTCGCGTGTTTCCGTCAGGCGCCCTGGTACCAGTACGGCCTGCTCTCGCTCGAACAGACGCAGGTGTCGGTTCGCTCACCTTTCCTCGATAACGATCTGGTGCAGACTGCGTTCCGGGCCCCGAAGTCTGGCATTGTGAAAAGCGACATCTTTGAAGACAGTGCCGATTGCGCGCGGCTCATCGCGGATGGCCATCCTGAGCTGTCCCGCCTACGCACCGATCGAGGACTCGGAGGCGCGCGCGGATTGAGCGCAGTCCTGCAGCGGGCTTTGCTGGAGTTCACATTTAAGGCGGAATACGCCTATGACTACGGCATGCCGCAATGGCTCGCCCGAGTCGATCACGCCTTCAGCTGGCTGCACCTGGAACGGCTCTTCCTCGGGCGTCACAAGTTCGCGCATTTCCGCGTCTGGTATCGCGATCATCTCTCCTCCTACGTCCGCGAGATCTTGCTCGATCCTCGTACCCTGTCTCGCCCTTACCTCCGGGCAAAGCGGGTGGAGGCTATCGTCCAAGCCCATGTCAAGGGCACGTGTAACTACACGTCTGAGATTCATCGCCTGTTGACTCTTGAGTTGCAGCACCGCCTCTTCTTCGACCAGCAGTGACGGCTGCGATCTTCGGACTTTGCCATGGGAACTATAGCGCTCGCACTCTCACTGCTCTTCAGCACCTACCTGGTGATCCGTGATTGCCGGCGACGGCGAACTGTGAGTTGGGCAATCTGGATTCCCACGATCCTGATTGCAATCCTCAGCTCCCGACCTGCCTCGCTTTGGCTCACTGGCAGGGGCGCCCGGTTGAGTATACAGATGGCCAATGATGCAGCCACCAGTGTTGTTGACCAGATCTTCTACTCCGCCATACTGGGCAGCTCGCTCGCCATTGCAACCATGCGGCGCATGAACTGGGCCAAGCTGCTTACCTCGAACCTCGCGCTGATGCTCTTCTACGTGTATTTGGCCATAAGTGTGGCTTGGTCTAGCGACCCTATGGGATCTACTAAGAGGTTGATCAAGGATTTCGGGCTCCTGTTTGTTGTGGGCGTCATCCTCACCGAGAAGGATCCGCTCCAGGCCATGCGGGCAGTTTATGTTCGCTGCGCCATCGTGCTGTTGCCTCTATCTTTCGTCTTTATCAAATGGTATCCGGCTCTGGGGCGTGCCTACGGCATCGCGGGCGAACAAATGGTCACCGGCGTGACTACTCAGAAGAATTCGCTCGGGGAAATTGTGCTGATCTTTACGCTCTTTCTGATCTGGGACTACTTCGAGTCTCATCCTCCAGGTACGAAGTTCCGACTTACGCGGGTGCCGTGGGATGTGATCCTTCTGGCAATTTGCGGACTGCATCTGCTGCATCTGTCCCAAAGCAAGACCGCGCTGGTTTGCACGATTGCTGGCTGTCTACTGATCTGCCGGACGGGGTGGTTCGGGTCGCGCTCAATCAGCAGGCTTGCTCTGACGGGTGCGCTCGCCCTCCCGTACGTCATCTTCTTTGCTCAGCGGTTTGCGGCGGTTCTTGCTCCACTGGCACAGGCACTCGGGCGCAATCTCACCTTCACGGGCCGCGCGAGCATCTGGGAGCACATTGATCTCGATACCGTAAATCCGCTGATTGGAGCGGGGTATTGGAATTTTTGGGGCGGCCCCGGCGGCAACAGGGTCAACCTCGCGATGAACTCCATCATTCCAAATGCGCACAATGGCTATGTTGATATCTACTTGGATGGGGGAGTTATTGGCCTGGTTCTTCTCTACATTCTACTGTCGGCAGCTGGCATGCGGATCATTCGACATATGCGGCCGGGAAGCCCTGTGAAGCGTTATCAACAAGTGCGGTTCGCCTTCTTAATAGCGGCGATCATCTACAATCTCTCCGAGTCCACCTTTGCGCGTATGGGCCCAATCTGGTTCACTACGCTTTTAATGATGGTGGATTACCCATCCCCGCGACTTGCCATGAAAAAGAGAATGCGTGCCAAGCAGCGGCACCAAGCTCGCGCCGCGGAGCAGAGCCTTGCAGTCGCCCGTTCATAGAGGGAAATCGTGACCCCACCCGATAACAACAATGCTCACACCGGATCGAGACGTTGTCCGGATCGGCGGATCGCCGCTTTGGCGCTGCTGGTCGTGACCATTCATCTTCTAGCTCTATTTGTGGTCCTCCCCACATCTAGCAGGCGTCTGACCCCCGCCTATAACCAGGAGCTGACGGCTGACGGCTATGATTATCTCGCGTCCAATTTGGTTGGGGGACATGGCTACCGGTTCTATCCCGATACAGCAAAGACGCTGATGCGGGAGCCGGGCTACCCCTTGGTTCTCGCCGGCCTTCTTGCTGTCTTCGGCGAACACTTTATTGCCGTTCAACTCCTGAACGTGGCCCTCGCACTAGGAACGGCATGGCTGATTGCGCGGTTTATGCGAAAGCTTTCCAATTGTTCCTGGCCAGGATGGGTGGCGGCGCTGCTGTTTCTTTTCCATCCAGGTACGCTTATCGCAGAAAGCCGGGGAGGCGTAGAAATCGTCTTCGGTTTCCTGATGCTCCTCTTTCTGCTGTCGCTGTATCGGGCGTTCGAGCGAAAACGTCCCACGGACTACGTCTTGAGCGGCGCAGTGCTGGGATTGGCGCTGCTGGTCAGAAGCGTCCCAATCCTGTTTCCGCTGATTGTGTTGGGTTACATGCTCGTGTTCTTGCGTTCCACAATATCTCCTCTCATAGCATGCAAAAATATCGGGCTGCTAGTCATGAGTATGCTGGCCATACTCTCTCCCTGGATAGTGCGCAACTACTTGCTCACGGGACGGTTTGTCCCTACGGCGAGCGTACTCGGAGTCTCAGCGCAGGCGGGCCAGTACATTTGCACCCATCAGTCGACCGGCCGACCCTGGTGGCTACTTGATCGCGAGGCCGCCCATGAGAGAAGCAAACTTGCAACCCAGCTGGGATATCCGTTTGAAGATGGAATCTACGGCTACTATCAAACCTTCTACAGCACGAAGGACGAGATAGCGTTTTCGAAGTTCCTGCTGGGCCGGGTTGCCGATGAGTATAGGGAACGTCCGTCGTTGTTCGCTGAGGTCGTAGGGCGCAACCTATTTAATTTTTGGTTTGCCGGAAAGACGCGCACGGCCACAGCCGCCAACTGTATCGTTCAGCTCCCCTACCTTTTGCTCGCGGGAGCCGGTCTCCTGATTGGAATTCGCCGAAAGCGGGGAAGGATTGTGATTCCCATCGCGCTCTACATTGGTTACATCGTGTCGGTGTATGTACCGATTCTTGCGCAAGCAAGGTATAGTGTGCCGCTCGTACCCTTGCTGTCGATCCTTGGCACCATTCTGCTGATAGCAGTCACTGATGACGGAGAGGTGATCAATGACTCTCTGACTCAGGGTTCCAGCTCACAGCTAGAACAGACTATGGCTCATGCAGCGGCGGATGCGCGGTATGTGCGGGTCCCGCTGTGAAGACCATGTTTCCTGCGTCGCTGGGCACACCCCCGTCCACACTCGTGGACAAGGCGTGGAATCTATGCCAGTTCGATAGCCTGGTTGATTTCAGGCCAGCATCTGTTTCGGATATAAAGCTCTCGATCGTCATTCCGGCGTACAACGAGCAGGAACGACTGCCACGAACGGTAATGACGACCCTTCATTATTGCGCGGCTCAGAAGCTCGATTTTGAACTCATCATCGTCGATGATGGCAGTACCGACGGAACCCTGTCGCTGGTGCGTCTCTACGAGAAAAGCGATGGCCGGATCCGTGCCCTCGCCTGTCCCCACGCCGGCAAGGGCTCTGCGGTTCGACTGGGAATGCTCAACGCACGCGGGCAGTTTGTGCTCTTCATGGATGCAGACGGCGCCACTCCACTTCATGAGATCGCAACGTTGGCCGCTGCTCTGGAGAGCGGAAATGACGTGGCTGTCGGCTCCAGAGTTATCCATGAATCGGCGCGGGTCGAGGTGCACACCTCTCTGCACAGGCGCCTCATCGGCCGGCTCTTTGCCATGCTCGTCAACTTGTTCGCGCTGAGGGGCATTGCTGACACGCAGTGCGGTTTCAAGATGTTTCGTCGCTCAGCTGCTCTCCAGATTTTCTCGCTCCAGAAGCTGTCGGGCTTTGCCTTCGATGTGGAGATTCTCTTCATCGCCCGACGGCTGTCGCTAACAATCGTTGAAATCCCGATCAACTGGGCCGCTCAGCCCGGCTCTAAGGTGAATTTGGTTACCGATTCAATGAAAATGTTGTGGGATATTAGCCTGATCCGCTGGATCCATCGCAAATGTGATTCAACTCGGGTGGCGGCGTCGCTCCTTCGTCTGAGCGAGACGGTGAAGGCCCGGACGCCCCTTCGCAAGGCGTAAGGATCGAGGCCCGGCACATATTGCAGGCTATCCTGTCTGCCCAATATTTCTTTGCACTCAAACATGCTATTCAACTCACTGCAATTCGCAGTCTTTTTTCCCGTTGTGGCGACGGCGTTCTTCCTGTTATCGCAGCGATGGCGGGTGCAGTGGTTGCTTTTCGTCAGTTGTGTCTTTTACATGACGTTTATTCCCGCCTACATCCTTGTGCTGCTGGCGACCGTTCTGATTGATTACTTTGCGGGTATATTCATCGAAAAAAGTGACGGCTCACGAAGAAGCCTGCTGCTCTGGGTCAGTATTCTCTCAACGTGTATCGTACTCTTTGTTTTCAAGTATTACGGGTTCTTCACGGGCAGCGTTGTTGGCATGGCAGATCTGCTCGGATCGCACCTGACCCGCCCAGTCGTTCATATCATCCTGCCCATTGGGCTGTCCTTCCACACGTTCCAAAGTCTGAGTTATGTCATTGAAGTGTATTACCGCAGGCAAAAGGCGGAGAAGAACTTCGTTGTGTATGCAACCTACGTGATGTTCTTTCCGCAGCTGGTCGCCGGTCCTATTGAGCGCCCGCAGAACCTCCTGCATCAATTCCGGGAGCGCCACGACTTCAATTATGCCCACGTGACCGCGGGCCTAAAGCGCATAGCCTGGGGCTTCTTCAAGAAACTGGTTGTCGCCGATCGACTCTCCCTTTACGTCAATGACGTCTATGCCGCGCCGCGGCAATTCAACGGTTTACAGCTAACGATTGCCACTCTCTTCTTCGCCTACCAGATCTACTGCGACTTCTCCGGCTATTCTGACATCGCCATCGGGACCGCACAGGTTCTTGGGTTCCGGTTAATGGAGAATTTCCGCACGCCCTATTATTCCAAGTCGATCACCGAATTCTGGCGGCGCTGGCATATATCGCTGTCCACGTGGTTCAAGGATTACGTGTACATCCCGTTGGGTGGAAACCGCGTCCCGAAGTCGCGTCACATTGTCAATCTTCTGATCACATTTACCATGAGCGGCCTTTGGCACGGCGCTAACTGGACCTTCGTGGCATGGGGAGCTCTCAACGGAGTCTACCTTGTGATCGGATGGCTGACCCAGGAGTGGCGCGATAGGTGTTTTGAGCTGCTGGGTCTGACGTCGGAGTCCAGACTACGTCAGTTGAGCAAGTGGCTGTCCACGTTTCTGCTGACGTGCTTTGCATGGATACTCTTCCGAGCGCGGAGCATGGCAGACGCCGCATACGTGTTCATGCATCTGGGCCGGGGATGGGACATCCACGCAATTGCCACCGAACAGTTCTTCATGCGTCAGTTTCCGGTCGCTATAGCGGCAATAGTAGTGCTTGAAATCGGACAGTGGGAGCAGCTGGTGCTTGCCCCTTTCGATCTGGGCAAGATGCGGGCCGCCACTCGCTGGACCCTGTACGCGGGATTTGTCATGGCCGTTGTTATGTTCGGCGTGTATAAGAAGGCGCAGTTTATCTATTTCCAGTTCTGAAGGATTTGGCAGATGACTCCGAACGCCAAGCTCATGCCAATCCGCTCTAGAACAGGATCCGCGGCACTCCTCGATCAACCGGTTGCGAGTGCTACATATCCAGCGCCGCCAACAGCGTCTTCAGTCGGCGGGCAGTGCCTGAAGCCGTCATCGGCCGTTTGTCGGCTGCTGCTCTTTGGCGCTGTTCTCCTGCTTCTAGCCTGCAGCTTACATATGGCAATTACATCCGGCCTGCGTCGGATCAAGACTTCTGCCTTCGGGGCTTCGAATCAGATCATGGACGGACGTGTTAACGCTCAGATTGTCGTTACTGGATCGTCGCGTGCCCTCGTGCAGTATGATCCGCGGATCGTTCAGTCAGTCACCGGGCACAGCACCTTCAATTTAGGACGGAATGGATCGCAGACCGATATGCAGGTTGCTTTTCTTAAAGCCTATCTGGCGCATAATCAAAAACCAGAACTCGTCGTGCACAATCTCGACGCCTTCACGTTCGTCACCACACGGCGCATCTTCGACCCAACCCAATATATGCCGTATCTGTGGGACCGCGAACTGTATGAAGCGTCAAGTCAGATCAATCCTAGAATATGGAGAAGCCGGTACGTTCCGCTCTATGGCTATGTTGTCGAGGACATGAATCTTGCGTGGACGAAAGGGGTCGCAGGCTTTTTCGGATGGTCGCCGCGGGAGGATTACTTTCTGGGATTCAACCCGCGGCATACACAGTGGACAGGAGACTTCGAGAGCTTCGCGGCATCCCATCCCAAGGGCGTGACGTTTGACATTGACCCGGCTGCCATCCAGCAGCTAGAGGATCTGATCCTAACCTGTAAGAAGAACGGAATTAAGCTGATCTTCATCTATTCGCCGGAATATGACCAGATGCAAGCGATGACGAGCAATCGCAAACAGATCTTTGCTCAATTTCGCCAACTGGCCGATCGCGATGGCATCCCTCTTTGGGACTACAGTGACTGGAGTCATAATGGGGACAAACGCGTCTTCTATAACTCTCAACATCTGAACGCCGAAGGTGCCGAGATCTTCTCCAAAGATGTCGCTTACAGGCTGCAACAGTTTTTTGCCAGTCAGGCTGCCCGGTCGGCCACGGGAGGACAGTAATGGCGACTCCGTTAGCCGGCCATAGCGCCACCACGTCGAAGGGTTTGTTAGGGGGGTCCGCTCCGGCGCTGCTCCCCTGGGCGCGGGCAGTCAACTACTATAAGCGGAACTCCGCACGGCACCTCTTCAGGCGACGAGTGGACCTGCACCCATCACGACCCTTGATCTCGTTCACCTTTGACGACTTTCCGCGCACAGCTCTCTGGGAGGGCGGGAGAATCCTCAGGAAGCATGGACTCGCCGGTACTTACTATGTCTCACTCGGTCTGCTCGGCCTCGATTCTCCGTCTGGTCAGATCTGCAAACCAGAAGATCTGACCGAACTTCTCGATCAGAAACATGAACTGGGTTGCCATACGTTTGCGCACTGTCATTCTTGGAATACGAAGACCGCTGAGTTTGAACAGTCGATCGTGAAGAACAAAGCAGCCTTACGGCGGCTCTTTCCCGATACAACATTCCAATCCTTTTCCTATCCGCTCAGCGAGCCGCGGCCTCTCACAAAGGGCGCCACAGGCCGTCACTTTCTTTGCTGCCGAGCCGGTGGTCAGGCATTCAATTCAGGCCATGCTGACCTGAATCAGCTATCGGCATTCTTTATGGAACAGGCTCAAAGCCAGTTAGGCAAAGTGACCGATCTGATCGACCGGAACAGGATGGCCGGTGGCTGGCTCATTTTGGCCACGCATGATATCCATCAAACGCCGAGCGCCTATGGGTGTACACCGGAGTTCTTCGAACAAGTGGTGCAATATGCTGTGAACTCCGGGGCACAGATTCTCCCGGTTGCGGAGGCGTTGGGAACTATCCGTGAACCTGCCTCCGCTTCGGCTATTTCACCACTCCGGTGAGCCCGGTTGGATTAGCGGGTGCCGTGGCCACCGGCGAGGACCCGCCATAGCAGGCGTTTGCGTCGAATGATAGCGCCGGACCGGTGCCGTCCGGCGGCCCCTTCATTGAGTTCAGATAACACGCCATGGCCGGGATGGCATTGACATGACCAGCCCAGGCCGAAGCGAGGGTAGCGCCGGCGCACTGGGCGCTGGCAACTACAGGGAGTCCGGCGAACTCTCCCGGGGTATTCTGTTTGCCCGAACACTGGCCCACGTTTCCGCCGCTCACGTCCGGTCCGACGGCGGGGAAGGGTATCGACGACGACCACCAGCTCGGGCGACCGGAGAAGTAAAAGGATGCGGGGCAAGGTGATCCGCTTGTACAAGTCGTGCTCGGAACGGAGTTCGAATAGACGGGAATTCCGCTGGGCACTTCGGCGGAATCCCACTGCGTCGCTCCGTTATAAGCGTCCCAGTTGCCCCAACGCATCGTGGTCTTTGCGACTCCCGGATCCAGCGAGATCGGGCCGCCCACCGTATGCGGCGGGGACGTTTGATGTCCTGAACCTACAACATACGCATACCCCGTCGTTCCGCTGGTGACATATTCGTTCGTGCTGGATTGATAACCAGCCGTTGTAACTCCGGGCGTGCCGAGTACATTGCCGATAAGGTTGTTGTAGCGGTTGTAGGACGTAGCTTCGACCGCGACTACGTCGTTGATCTTCGCGGTATTCGATCCGCAGTTCCCATTCGCGCAAGACTCCCAGCCCGTCAAAAAGTTGCGATACCAAGTCTCCATGAGGTGAGTACCATGAGTTTGGTCCTGCATGACCTGGGGAGCTACGTTCCCTTCAAACAAGTTGTAATCAGCGCCGTTCGAGTGTCCATCCCAAATGCAGCCGAAGAGAAATCCGTCGCCGGTGAAAGTGTTCACGCTGTAGTTATAGGCGATGACATTCCCATTTACCGGGCCGTTGCCGAAGATACAGGTGTGGGCATTGTGAACGATATTGTTGGCGATCAGGTTGTTCGAGCCAGTGTAGTTAATGGCGCTGGGATCGTTGCCGACATTGCCTTGGCCAGGGTTATAGACATAGTTGCTCGAAATATCTCCGTGAGCGTCCTCAGGTGCGTAGATACCAATGCTTTTGGTATTCAGCACGGCGACGTTGCGTGCCCAGTAAAAAGCATCGTTGTAAAAGGAAAGACCAGCCGTCGCTTGAGTGCTAGCTCCGTCCACGGAGAGGTCTCGCACACCAACGTACTGCGCCGGCTGGATCAGCCACGCCTGGGGTTTAGAGCCGGCCGCCCAGTTCGGATGTTGCAGCGGAGGCGTGATGGTGACCGTTGTCTGTCCGGAACCACCGCACGAGGGCGAGCAACTGGTTGCCTGAACGATCTCCGATTGGAAGCGGTGTGGACGTGCCGCGCCGCCGTTTGCCGCGTTGAAGGAACAACCGGTCTTGTTCGAGGCGTTGTAAGCGTCCCCACAATTGAAGAAGTAGCCGTTATCCACGGCCGCGCCGCCGCACGGCGATCCGCTGTAACCCGTGTCGCATTGGTCGAGGATGATCATGGTCGAGTTGGCTTTGATGTTGGCGCCGCTACTCAAGGTGATGGAGGTCGTACCCTGAGCGTATCCCGAAGTCCAGTCATACGCATTCGTTGTCGCCGACGGGTAAGAGTTGTCGGCGCTTTCGAATCCAATCAGGCAGCCGCCATTACCGCCTTGGCAGGCCGAGGAGGAACTGAAGTGAAGGCGAGTTTGCGTTGGCCCGGATCCGCGCAACTCATCGTTGCTTACGCCCACGTTGCGGATGCTGCTATTCAGATAAAAGTCTCCACGACCGAGCATGACGTAGGTATTGGCGCCGCAGTTATAGCCGGAAGCAGAATGCTTGAGTGCGTTGATGATGGTGCTGGGAGAAGCGTAGGAACCGCTTGAGCCGTAGGCGGCAATGGTCGCGCCGCACTGCGTCCAGTTATCAGAAGGCAGGGCTCCTTTGTTGCTGTATCCAGGGATACCCGAGTAGTCCTGCCAATCGACGGCTCGACTGCTTGACAGGACACCCGACCACGATTGCGATTGGGCCCCTGCGATGATGGACATAGAAAGCAAAACGGACGCGACAAAAAAAGTTACATGTCGAATCCAACGCAAATAACCCATAGTTTCCTTCCTGCTTGAGTGATAAGCCTTCAGGATCCAGGCCATGAAGCGGACCAGAATCTCTGTAGGAGATCCCTGCCCGGATTAACCTTACGACAGGCACTTAGCTTACTGAGAACCGGTTGCAGCGCCTCTCCCTTTTGGCAAAATATTACACGTGTCGAGCTAGGGTTGTCCCCCCCCAGATATCTCCGGCGCGTGTCCGGTCCGATATTCATAACTCTGATAGATCTGTAGTAACGGGCTCACCGTGTGTAGGAACGGCATATCCCATGTGTAGGAAGGGGATTCCGTGTGTAATTGCGGGACAATCCGCAAGGGCGGCCGACTGCGCCCATTACTGCAGACTGAAGAGGGAGGGAAGTGGTTTGATTCTGAAGCCTACAAGAGTTGCGGGTCTGGTCGGCGTCGCGTGCGCTGCCGTGCTGATGCAGGTCGTCTTGCACGGGCGGGAGGGGTCATGGTACCCACTCTCCACCATCATTCACCGGCCTCAACTGGCGGATCCGGCGTTTGGATATAGACTCCTCCTTCCCTCGCTGGCGCGAGCTTTCGAAGTTCTCGTACCTAGGGCGACAGATCACAACGCTTTCATCGCGACCCAGATCCTGGTCATCGCAGTCATGATCTATCTTTGCGGCATGTGGACGCGGCTGTTTCTTCCGCGCCTCGGCCGTCCACTCGGCTATCTACTAGCCACCGTCATGCTGGTGCCAACCATGAACTATTGGACGTTCTATGATCTGGCGATCGTGGCTTTCTGGTCAGGTTGTTTGCTGTTGCTCTATTACGACCGCTGGCTAAGCTATCTGATCGTATTTGGGTTTGGCATTCTGAATCACGAAAACATGCTGCTGCTCGTACCCGTAGCGGTGCTCTATGGATTCCGTCGCCTGCGACTGCCACGGCTTCTCGCCTTTGCATTCGTCCAACTGTTTCTCTATGCCGGTCTGCGTTACGCAGTCATCCACGGTGTCCATGGGGCCCGTCTGTGGGATAACCACCTCCGGGACAATATCTTCTTCTGGCGCAGCTACTCGCCGCGAACGCTCATTTGTGGTTGGCTGGCACTTGTTCCCTGGTGGCTGCTGGCGATGCGCGGATGGCGTTATGCTCCAAAGCTGCTGAGATGCGGTTGTATCGCTCTCCCTGGGCTGCTTCTGGTTGCAATTGTGTTTGGGAGGATCGAGGAGACGCGGCTGTTCGATGCGTTTGTACCGGTCACAAGCGGCTTGATCGCGTGCTGGGTACGGGAGGAGAGCCGACGATGGATGGAATCCACCGCATACAGCGAGTCCGTGGAGACAATGTGACCAGGGGTAAATCTTTCTTGATGGTTCGGATGTCCAGACTTCCGGCGAAGTTGCGACAGCCCAAGCGGTTCCTGATTGCCGTCTGCTTGTTCGCATTAGCTCTTCGGGTCGGAGCGATGCTGGCTGGCTCAACTTATCGGGTACTCGTTGACGACACGCAGTTCTTTGGATTCGGTTGGGAGATTGGACGCGTTGCTGCCTCGGTAGCTGCTGGAAAAGGGTTCTCGTCTCCCCTACCCGAGCCCACAGGACCTACAACTATAGTGGGTCCGGTCTATCCCTTGATCTTGGCACTGGTCTTCAAGATCTTCGGCGTCTACAGCACCGGCTCAGCGATCGTCATCCGCGTCCTGCAGAGTATCTTCTCAGCCGTCACGTGTGTCTTTCTATATCTTTGCGGACGCGACACGGTGGGAAAGGAGACCGGAAAAGTTGCCGCTTTGGCTTGGGCGGTTTTTCCGCTGAACATCTTCTTCACTGTGAACAAGGTATGGGAAACGTCGCTGACCAGCTTATTGGCGGTCATTCTCTTCTGGTGCCTCCTAATGGTCCGTAAGTCTATCTCCATGCGTCGTTGGGCCTTGGTGGGTGCCTTGCTGGGCGTCGTGGCGCTGACCAGCGCCTCCTTAGTCATGTTTGCCGTGCCCTTTGGCATTTGGGCGCTGTTGAAACACCGTCTCCGTGTCCTGCCTGCTCTCGCGGTGGGTGTGCTCGCGTGCCTTGCTGTCGTCTCCCCCTGGTTGCTGCGCAACCATCGAGAATTTGGCAAACTCATATTACGTTCGAACTTCCCTCTGGAGTTCCGTATCGGGAATAACACCTCCTCATTCGGACAGAAGATCGAAGCCTTGCACCCGTCGAATACGCCATTGGTGAACCGCCACTGGCAGGACGTCGGGGAGATCCGCTTCATGGCGGAGGAGCAGGCAGAAAATGCGAAGTTCATCTCCGCCCATCCCGGCAGGTTCGCGTTTTCGACGTTCAATCGCCTTATTAACTACTGGACTGGCGCCTGGATTCGTGTCATTCCCGGATATCCGAACAACTGGCCGGTCATTACCGCAACCTCGTTTCTGACGCTGGCCGGAGTCTTCGGCCTCTGGCAGATGGCCGCGAGCCGTCTTTCGGTGCTTTGGCTATATGCCGGCTGCCTGAATATGTATCCGATCACCTACTACTTCACGACGACTCAGCCGCGCTTTTACCATGCGGTCACGCCACTGCTGATCCTCTGTGCATCCTTTGGATTAACTTGCTCGGTACACCTGCGTCCACTCGGTACAGGCTTTTCTCGCGTTGTCGGCTCGAGGCATCGGTCGGAGTGCAGGGTTTACCCCGAGACGGAAGTTTCGCTGCGCCGGGGTCAGATTCTCGAACGTGAAGCGCCGACCTGGTGATGCACTGATCGCTTGCTGGGTAAGGGCAGTACTCTACTCCTAGCTCACCACGGTAAGGTCGTTAGCCTCTCTTCTGGTTGCTTCACTGGTACTGTCAAGGTCATGCTCTTAAGCATGCCCAGCGTCTGTTCTGCCAAAGGAATCCCTTTCTGAAACCCTTCGATCGCGCCGGACATTTCGCGCAAGCTGCAGAACAACGACGCGGAAGCCTCCGTCAGCTGACCGTTCGCGGCGCAGGCGCTACCGTCTTTGCCGGTGGCACGACCCTTGCTATTCAGGTGGGGGCCACGATGGTGCTCGCCCGGCTTCTTGCGCCTGCGGAATTTGGGCTGGTCACCATGGTGACGACCTTCAGCCTTCTTCTGGTGAACTTTGGCTTCAACGGCCTGACCGAGGCCATTGTGCAGCGAGAGGAGATCACTCATTCACTGGCGAGCACACTGTTCTGGGTTAACGCCGGTTTCGGCGTGCTGCTGACAGTCCTCTTCGCATCCACCGGATCCCTCCTCGCCCGCTTCTTTAAGTCCCCACAGGTGGAGCAGATTGCGCACGCGATCGCATGGACTATTGCGGTCACGAGTCTGTCGACCGTGCACTTGGCGCTGATGAAACGGGCGATGCGTTTCTCCTCGATCTCGATCAACGATATTGTCGCTCGCCTGTTCTCTGTGGTTCTGTCGATCGGCTTGGGTATGGCGGGGTGGGGGCTGTGGGCGCTGGTGGCGGGTGCCCTTGCCCTGCCGGTCAGTACCTGCATTGGTGCGTGGTTGTTGTGCCCCTGGGTTCCAGGTTTGCCTCGTCGCGTTGCAGGAACGGGAAAGACCTTGCGGTTTGCGCTGAGTACGTACGGCAACTTCGCTACGAACTATATGTCTCGGAACACCGATAATTTGCTGGTCGGTTGGCGATTCAACGCTCAGGCGCTGGGCTATTACAAGAAGGCATATGACCTGTTTGCGCTCTCCGCCGGCCAGCTTGTGGGTTCTATCGCAGTGGTGGTGCTCGCCAGTCTAAGCCGCGTTCGGAAGGAGAGCGCGCTCTTTCGGGCGTGCTTAGTCGATGCGATGGCGCTGATGACATTTATTGGCATGGGTCTTGGAGCCGCACTGACCGTTGCCGGAAAGGACATCATTCTTGTCCTGCTCGGCGCAAAGTGGGCCCCCGCCGGACAAGTCTTCACCTTCTTTGGGCCGGGTATCGGAATCATGATCCTCTACTCCACCCATGGTTGGATCCATCTCTCAATCGGTCGACCGGATCGTTGGTTTCGTTGGGCCGTCGTTGAGTTCGTCGTTACCTGCCTGCTGTTCCTCATGGGACTGCCCTGGGGTCCTTCGGGCATTGCGACGGCGTGGAGTATCTCCTTCTGGATTCTTGTAATACCAGCCATCCGCTATGCAGGTGCGCCGATTGAGCTCGAGGTCGGCGCCGTGCTTCGGGCGATCTGGCGTTACGTCGTCGCATCGATAATCGCTGTGGCCGGCACGGTGGTCGCCCTCTACCTGCTCCCGCCGGCGGTACATCATGGCGGCGCCGGCGGGGGGGCGCTCCTCCATGCGGTCGAGAGCACTGCGCTCGTAGGCACTCTGTACCTGGCTGCTGTGGTAGCGCTCCATGGCAGCTTCGCGCCTCTGCAGAGAGTGGCAGAACTCCTGGGGGAGATGGTGCGCACGCGATCCAGCGGACAGCAGGCGATGTCGGAGGCGCAGCACGACACCCAGACGATGCCGGGGCCTGCTCACACCCCGGCGGTCCCGAGTGCCGGTGAAGCCACGCCACTCGTCTCCATTCTCGTGCCTGCGTACAACGCTGAGGCGTGGATCGCTGACACCCTGCGCTCCGCACTGGCACAGACCTGGCCCAACATTGAGGTCATCGTAGTGGATGATGGCTCGAAGGACGCGACCTTAGTGGTCGCGCAACAGTTCGAGGCCCGGGGCGTTCGCGTGGTTGCTCAGCGCAATCAGGGGGCATCGGCAGCCCGGAACCACGCCTTCCAGCTCAGCCGGGGCGCGTACATTCAGTGGCTGGATGCAGATGATCTGCTCGCGCCGGATAAGATCGCCAAGCAGATGACGTTCGTGCTCCAGGGACTGAGCCGGCGCGTGCTGCTCTCTGGCCCATGGGGGCGTTTCATGCATCGCCCATGGCGGGCTGAATTCCTGTCCTCCTCATTGTGGTGCGATCTGTCGCCGCGCGAGTGGCTGACGCGAAAGATGAGAGAGAACATCTTCATGCAGACGGCTACCTGGCTGGTGAGCAGGGAACTGACCGAGGCCGCCGGCCTGTGGGATATCCGACTACTCGGCGATGATGATGGAGAGTACTTCTGCCGCGTTCTGCTGGCGAGCGAAGGCGTCCGCTTCGTATCGGATGCAAAGGTCTACTATCGCGCATTCCGATTTGATGGTCTGAGTTACATCGGACGTTTTCCGGAAAAAATCGAGGCACACTGGCGGTCGATGCAGTTGCACATCCGGTACCTGCGCTCGCTCGGCGATGATGACCGTGCACGCGCTGCATGTCTGCAGTACCTCCGCGACTCGCTCATCTACTTCTATCCCGAGCATCCCGGCATCCTGGAACAGGCGAGTGGGCTCGCCAAGGAACTCGGGGCGATTGTCGGGCTACCGGATCTCTCCTGGAAGTACTCCTGGATGGAGAGGGTATTTGGCTGGAACAGCGCGAAGCTGGCCCAGCGGGTGTTGCGCCGCCTTCGCTGGCGATGCGAGAAGTGGATTGACTATGCGCTGTTCCGTTTGGAGAGCAAGCGCCTACCCTGGGGTCTCGCGCCAGACCATCCGCAGGAGACGGGGACCTCAAATCCAATGCTTGGGGCGAGTGCTATGACGTCGTCGGGAGAGGTCGCATCGTGAGAATCAGCATCATTGGTTTGGGCTACGTGGGAGTCGTTTCGGCGGGCTGTCTGGCAGATGCCGGGCACTGTGTTATAGGCGTCGATGCGATCGCCACGAAGGTTGACCTGATCAATAGCGGACGCTCACCGATCATTGAGACCGAGATCGAGTCGATCATCGAACAAGCCGTGGCGAGAGGCCGTTTGTATGCTACTCAGGATACGGCGCTCGCCGTTGAAGAGACCGATCTCTCCTTCGTCTGTGTTGGTACGCCGAGTCAGCCGAACGGCAATCTGGACCTGCGCTATATCCGCCGCGTCTGCGAGGAGATTGGCGCGGCAATCCGGAGCAAGCGCAGCCGCCACCTGGTCGTGATCCGCAGCACCGTCCTCCCAGGCACCATGGAGCGCACGGTAATCCCCATCCTTGAGGAGACCTCGGGCAAGCGAGCCGGCGTCGACTTTGGCGTATGCATCAATCCGGAATTTCTTCGGGAAGGCACAGCCGTACGGGACTTCCGCTTCCCGCCTAAGACTGTCATCGGCGAGATGGACCGCCAGAGCGGCGATCTGCTGGCGAGTCTCTATGAGGCGCTAGATTCGCCCTTGATCCGCACCGATCTCGAGACAGCCTCGATGGTCAAGTATGTGGACAATAGCTGGCACGCCCTCAAGGTTGGGTTCGCTAATGAGATCGGCACCATGGCGAAAACCTTTGGCATCGACTCGCACAAGCTGATGGAGATCTTTTGCCAGGACCGCGTGCTCAATATCTCCTCGGCTTACTTGACGCCCGGCTTTGCTTTCGGTGGTTCATGCCTGCCGAAGGATCTGCGAGCGCTCTCCTACCAGGCGAAGATGCAGGATGTGAGTCTTCCAATTTTGAATGCGATCCTGCCGAGCAATGAGTTGCAGATCGTGCGTGGCCTCGAACTCATCACGCAGCGCGGGCACACCCGCATCGGCATCCTCGGCTTCAGCTTCAAGGCGGGTACCGACGACCTGCGGGAGAGTCCTCTGGTTGAGGTGATCGAGCGGCTGCTGGGGAAGGGCTATGATCTGCGCATATACGACAAGAACGTGCACATCGCGAGCTTGTTTGGTGCCAATCGCGACTTTATTTTGAATCGAATCCCGCACATCTCCCGCCTGATGGTTTCTGACATCGACACCGTGCTCGCCCATGCGCAGACGGTGGTGATCGGCAACAAAGATTTGGAGTTCCACGAGGTTCCAGACAAATTGAATCACGATCAGTTGCTGGTGGATTTCGTGCGTCTCAATGGAGCAAGGAGCAATGATGGCAACTATGCCGGCATCTGCTGGTAGAGACCTGACCCTCAAGGCCGGGCCGTCCGCGCAAGTCCAGACAGTGCATGCTGCGCTGCTCTCGCTGATTGCCTGGCTTGAGGCACACGACTACCGCGGTTACGATACCTTCGACGGACTCAGCTCGCCCGTGGCGCGGCCGCTGACCTTCGAGGTGCCTCTATTGCGAACTGTGCTGCAGCAGGGGGTGCGCCGGTTTCCGCTCAACCTGCGGCCTATGCTGGGCATTCCTCGCGAGCGCTCAAGCAAGGGGATGGGATTCATCGCGCGCGGCTACATCCGACTCCATGAGGCAACCGGAGAGAGCGTCTGGGCGGAGCGTTCCAGGATGGCGCTGGCGTGGCTGCTCGATCACCGGTCCGAGGGTTATAGCGGTGCCTGTTGGGGTAATCACTTTGACTATCAGTCGCGCACCTTCTATCTCCGGCGCGGTGTACCGACAGTGGTCTGGACATCGCTGATTGGCCAAGCCTTCCTCGATGCGTATGAGCACTTCGGGGATCCTGGCTACTTGGAGACCGCCGTCAGCGCCTGCACACACATCACGCACGATCTCACCATTACGCCCGATGGGGCGGGTAGCTCGATCGCCTACATCCCTGGCCAGAACAGTCAGGTCCACAACGCGAACACGCTAGGCGGCAGTCTTCTGGCCCGGACAGCGAAGCATAGACCGAACGAGGAGTTCCGCGAGACCGCGACGCGGTCGCTCGCCTACACGGCACAGTATCAGCGGACCGATGGATCCTGGTGGTATGGAGAAAAGGAAAATCTCCATTGGGTGGATAACTTCCACACTGCCTATGTGCTGGACTGTTTCCGTCACTTCGAAGAGGCAAGCGGTGACGATCGCTTCCACGAGACCATGATGCGAGGCTTTGAGTATTGGAAGAGCACGTTCTTCCTCGAGGATGGCACGCCTCGTTATTACGACCGCAAGACGCTGCCGCTCGACATCCAGTGTTGTTCACAGGCGATCGATACCCTGGTGCTCTTTTCTGCGCTGGATCCGCAGGCACTGTCGCTGGCACAGAAGGTTGCCACCTGGACGATCGGCCAAATGCAGGACGCGAGCGGTTACTTTTACTATCGGCGTTACTCCCCCTCGATCGTCAACAAGACACCCACCCTGCACTGGGGGCAGGCAACCATGCTGTGCGCGCTTGCTGGTCTCTATCGAGCACTCATAGGACGAGAGGCTCAGGCGTGAAGCGGAAGATACTGATCATCGTCGAAAATCTCGCGGTTCCCTTTGATGATCGCGTCTGGAAGGAGGCGACCACCCTTCAGCAGAACGGGTATCAGGTAACGGTGCTTTGCCCGCGGGGGCAGGGATACACCGCGGCATATGAGCATCGTAACGGTGTCCACATCTATCGGCACCCCGCTCCGCGGGAGGGACACGGACCGTTTGGCTATCTGGTTGAGTTTGCCTCCGCGCTGTTCTGGGAGTTGTTCTACAGCTGGTACATCTTCTTGCGCCGCGGGTTCCACGTTCTCCAGGGCTGCAACCCGCCCGACACCCTCTTTCTCATCGCGCTGCCGTTCAAACTGTTCGGCATTCGATACATCTTCGACCACCACGATGCCAACCCGGAGCTCTACCTCTCGAAGTTCGAACGCGAGGACCTACTCTACCGGGCGCAGGTCTGGCTGGAACGTTGTACTTATCGTGTGGCCGACGTGATCATGGCCACCAATCAAAGCTATCGGCGGCTCGCACTCACGCGCGGAAGTTCGCAGCCGGAAGACGTGTTCGTCGTGCGCAACGGCCCAGACCTGGAGACGTTCCGCACCGTACCTCGGAACCCAGTTTTCAAGTATGGCAAGCCCTACCTGGTCGCCTATGTCGGCACCATGAGTACGCAGGAGGGTCTGGAGATTCTGCTCGAGGCTGCAGCGCTGCTCAAGCGGACGGGCCGGCGCGATGTGCACTTCACCTGTGTTGGCGGTGGGCCGGGGCTTGCCACGTTGCGTGGCTTGGTGAAGTCCTGGGATCTCGAAGATACCGTCAACTTCACCGGCCGCGTCTCGGGAGAGCTGCTGCGCGAAATCCTTTCCACAGGCGATGTCTGCGTCAACCCTGACAAGCCCTGCCGAATGAATGATATCTCGACCATGATCAAGATCATGGAGTACATGGTCCTAGGAAAGCCGATCGTGCAGTTCGATCTGCAGGAAGGACGCTTCAGCGCGGGCGATGCCTCTGTTTACTGCAACAATGACGATCCGGTGCAAAGCATGGCGGAAAGGATCTGCTGGCTGCTCGATCATCCAGAAGAGCGGCAGCAGATGGGCAAGTTTGGGCGGCGGCGTGTCGTCGAAGCGCTGGCCTGGGAACACTCTATTCCTCACCTGCTGGCTGCCTACGAGCGGGCCTTCAGCAAGCATGCCGGACGCACCGCTCCGCTGCTGCAGGACAACAATTGAGCAGGGAAATGTGATTCGGAAAATGAAGAGAAAAACGATGTCCGTGCGCTCCAGAACGAAGTCCGCCGCCTATGGGAGTGCGGATCCGGACCTCGATCGTGCAACGCTGCAGGCTACAGGATTGCGCAAGCAGGAGTATCCATGCCGCAACTAGTGATCGAGGCGGGAAGCACGGAGCGCCAGTACTGGCGTGATCTTTGGAGCTATCGTGAGCTCTTTTATTTTCTCTCCTGGCGGGATCTGCTGGTGCGCTACAAGCAGACCGTTGTGGGGATCAGCTGGTCCCTGCTGCGGCCGCTGTTGACCATGGGGATCTTAACCCTGGTCTTCGGCAAGTTGGGAAAGATGCCCTCCGGCGGCGTCCCGTATCCGCTCCTGGTCCTCTGCGGCATGCTGCCCTGGCAGCTCTTCTCGGCCGCCATGACGGAGAGCGGCAGCAGCCTGGTGTCAAATTCGAACCTCATCTCCAAGGTGTACTTCCCGCGGCTGGTCATCGTGGTCAGCAGCGTGATGACCAGCTTCGTCGACTTTCTGATCTCCAGTGTCTTCCTGCTCTGCCTGATGCTTTGGTACCACCGGATGCCGCCGGCGGCCATCTGGACCCTTCCTCTCTTTGTCCTGCTTGCCTTCGCAGCCTCGCTCGGAGCGGGGTTCTGGATTGCGGCTCTCATGGTGAAGTATCGCGATTTCCGTTACATCGTGCCGTTCGTGGTGCAGTTGGGGCTGTACGTCTCACCGGTTGGATTTCCCACCAGCATGGTCCCAGAACGATATCGGCTGCTGTTCTCGTTGAACCCCATGGTCGGCATCATCGACGGCTTCCGCTGGTCGCTGTTGGGCGCTTATGGCCGGGGCGATGCCGAGGCCTTTAGCGTAGCGACGCTCATCGTCACTCTCCTGCTCCTCTCCGGCGTCTGGTACTTTCGCACGACGGAGCGTACCTTCGCTGACGTGATCTGATCCTCAAGGACCTCTTGACCATGAGCCCCGCTATCGTGCTCGAAGACCTGGGTAAGCGCTACTCGCTGCAAAGCCGCCGTGCCGCCAACGACGGCATGCGGCACGCGCTTGAGCGGGCGGTGCGTTCGCCTTTGGCGCAGTTGCGCAAGCGTGCGGAGCGAAAGCTGCGCCAGCAGGACTTCTGGGCGTTGCGGCATGTGTCGCTTGAAATTCACCCGGGCGAGGTGATCGGGATCGTTGGCCGCAATGGCGCGGGCAAGAGCACCATGCTCAAGCTTCTGAGCCGGATTACGGTTCCGACAGAGGGCAGGATCCGGATCAATGGGCGCATGGGCAGCCTGCTCGAGGTGGGCACCGGTTTCCACCAGGAGCTGACCGGGCGGGAAAACATCTTCCTGAACGGCGCGATCCTGGGGATGAGCCGGGCGGAGATCGTGCGCAAATTCGACGAGATCGTTGCCTTCTCCGAGATTGAAGCCTTTCTCGATACACCGGTCAAGCGTTACTCGTCCGGCATGTACGTGCGACTTGCCTTTGCGGTGGCGGCGCATCTCGAGCCAGAGATCCTCGTCATCGACGAGGTGCTCGCTGTGGGCGATGCCGCCTTCCAGAAGAAGTGTCTCAACAAAATGGATAGCTTCGCGCAGAGCGGCCGAACCATCCTCTTCGTAAGTCACAACATGGAGGCGGTGCGAAGTCTCTGCGACCGCGGCATCTGGATGAAGGAGGGCCGTCTACACGGGGATGGTCCTATCGACACGATCCTCAACGAGTATTTCAATGACGGAGCCGGTGAGCAGCCGGTGTTCCTCGCGAATACGGACTACGGGCTGACCATACGGTCGGTGACGCTCAAGAATCAGCAGGGCGACGAGGCCGCTTACTTTCAGCCTGGCGAGGACCTGATGGTGGACATCTGCTACGAGGCCGAGCGCCGGGTGGAGTGGCCCATATTTGCCGTGGGTGTGGTTGGTGCCAACGGCTCCTGCTTCACGTCGAACATGCTACTCGACGGGCACAGGCCAAGGTCGCTCGAAGGAGCAGGAAGGATCACCTGCACCTTTCGTTCGATTCCGCTTTTGCCGCAGGACTATACGGTAAAGATGAGCATCCGTGCTGCGACTGTTGGTGACATGATTCTGCCCTACCAGGACGTGGCCCGATTCACGGTGGCCGGAGATCTTGCCGAATACGGATATCGCGGAGAGTTCCTGCGCTGGGCACCTACCTCCACTCCCGTTGTCGTGCCTTACACATGGCAGCTTCCGAACGGCGAGACAGTCGATGTGTCGCTGAATCGAACGGCGGTGCCGACGTGGTGATCGCCGAAACGACCGCGAGCGGCCTGCAAGCCTCATCTGCTCCATCGGGTGAGCCCCGGCGACGGATCTTCTACGTCGGAGATAACCGCACCGGTGTGAACTGGGGACGCGGCGCCAGCCTAGCACTGCGCCAGTTACTCGAAGAGCGGTTTACTATCCCAGACGCGATCACCGGCGATCAGTTCGTGCTGGCCACGGCTGAGGCTGGATACGTGAACACCCTGCTGCCGGCGCGTTATGGTCCGTTGTTCCGGCAGCTGTTGCGTCGTGGTCGGCGCCGGCCATTTTCCTGGTATCTGCGACTCGAGCACGGGTGGGGTGCGAAGGACTTCATTGACGACGATCCCCTGGTGAGCGTCAACCGTCTGCTCGCGGCCCGCGCCAGGCATCCCGCACTGGCTCGCATATACGACGCAGTGTGCTCGGCGGACATGGTGGTTCTCGATGGCGACGGCGACATCATCCTGGCGACACCGCCACGGCGCCAGACGCTCTATCTGCTCGCCATGCTCGAGCTCGCAATTCGGGTCGGTAAACCAGTGTTCCTGGTCAATACGATGATCTCGGATTGTCCCATAACTGGGCGCCACCCCGGGACGCTGGCGGCGGCAAGGCGTTTATTTGTTCAGTGCGCGGGCATTGCAGTTCGGGACCAGGAGTCCCTCGCTTATCTCTATGCCGAGATGCCGGAGGTCAAGCCTACCCTGATCCCGGATTCCCTCTTCACTTGGTATCCGGTGTACGCGGACGGAACAGCCGAGCCACCAGCCAACGGCGATCTGCTCCTCCCGTTTCCCGAAGACCCGACGCTCTTCGGCCGCTTGGATTTCTCGGCGCCTTACATTTGCCTCGGAGGAGGCGCACTGGCCGCGACCGATCAAGAGCGCGCCCGTCGCTGTTACGTGCAATTGGTCCGCGCGCTGCAGGGCATTGGCCTCGGCATTTGCCTGACTGAGAATGATCTTCCCGATCGGTTTCTCCGGGGGGTCGCCGAAGAGACTGGGGTGGGGTTCCTCCCGGCGGGTGCGCCCATTCTCCAATGTGGCGCGGTGCTGGCTCACGCGCGGCTCTTTCTCTCCGGACGCTATCACCCATCCATCTTCGCGGCACTCGGGGGCACGCCGTCCATTTTCCTGGGCACGCATGCGCACAAGATGGGCAGCCTGGCGCGCCTGCTCGAGTATGAAGTCCTGGATGAGTTTCCCGCATTCCCCGGAGCGTCCGATATCGCGGGGATGGTTTCGCTGGCCGAACGCTATCTGGCACAGGGTGAGGCGTTGCGCCAACGGATTCGGGCTGTTGCTGAGCGTCGCTGTTGCGAGGCGCGGACATTACCTGGATACCTAGACGAGCAGATGTCCCTGCCTGTCATGCAGCGCGCCCCAGCGCGGGAGGGCCGATGACGGAGTTCGTCGTGGTCGGAGGCGGAGATCAAGCCCGCGTCGTGATTGCGACGCTTCGGAAGTACGCGAGCTATCACGTCTTCGGTTACACGGATGCCAAGGACCGCGGCGCGGTGTTCGGCGTGCCTTATCTCGGTACGGACGCAGTGCTTGTCTCAAGCGGTCGCAGCGCCAACCTTCTGCTTCCGGAGAATGCGATGGCAGCGCTGGGGGTCGGCCAGCTTGGCCTCGGCACCACACGGGAGGCGCTGTGGCGGAGGCTCGAGCCGAGCGGTCTCTCTTTCCCGCGGCTCGTCTCGCCGGACGCAATCGTCCACGACACGGTTACTGGTGGGGAAGCTTCGGTCATCCTCGACGGTGCTGTGCTCCAGTGCGGCGTTGCCTTGGGCCGGGGTGTGATCGTGAATACCCGCAGCGCCGTTGACCACGACTGCACACTGGGCGACTGGGTCCACATCGCGCCAGGAGTAACACTCTGTGGGGGAGTAACCGTGGGCACCTATTCTCTAATCGGCGCAGGCGCTACTGTGATCGAGGGTCGACGGATCGCCGCATGCTGCGTGGTGGGCGCGGGCGCAACGGTTATCCAGGACCTCACCGAGCCGGGCGTGTACGTGGGAACACCGGCCCGTCGGATTCACTAGACAACATGTCGCATACCTTCATCATTGCCGAAGCTGGGGTCAACCATGGCGGCGACGTCGAGATGGCGCTTGCGCTCATCGATGCAGCCAAGCAGAGCGGTGCTGACGCGGTGAAGTTTCAAAGCTTTCGTGCGTCACGCCTTGCCTCACCCGCGGCACAGAAGGCCGCTTACCAGCAGCGCACGACCGACAGCGCGGAATCGCAGCTGGCGATGCTCCATCGGCTCGAGCTGGATGCGGACGCGCACCGCCGACTGCTCGCCCATTGCTGCGACGTCGGCATCCAATTCCTCTCGAGCCCGTTCGATTTCGAGAGCGCCGACCTGCTGGCCGAGATCGGCGTCGCGCTGATCAAGATCCCTTCGGGAGAGATCACCAACCTTCCGTTCCTGCGGCACATTGCGCGTCTCGGCAAGCCGATGATCCTTTCCACCGGCATGTCGACACTGGGCGAGGTGGAGGAAGCGCTTGCCACGATTCAGGCTGAGGGCGGCAGGGAACTGACGCTTCTGCACTGTGTCACGGAATATCCGGCGCCCTATGACGAGATCAATCTGCGCGCGATGCAAACGCTCGCGACGGCATTCCGGCTTCCGGTGGGCTATTCCGACCATACCGCGGGCGTCGAAGTGGCTGTCGCCGCCGTGGCTCTCGGTGCCCAAGTGATCGAGAAGCACCTGACGCTTGATCGCACGCTGCCTGGTCCAGATCACCGTGCGTCGCTCGAGCCAGCCGAATTTGCCCAGATGGTCACCTCCATTCGCCGCGTTGAGGCAGCACTGGGCAATGGGATCAAAGCGCCCACCCGCTGCGAGCTACCGAATCGCGCGGTCGCCCGCAAGAGCATCGTCGCGGCCCGCGCCCTCGCTGCAGGCGATCGCATAGGGATCGGCGATCTCGCCGTGAAACGGCCGGGCAACGGACTCTTGCCCAAGCTGCTGCCGTCGCTAATCGGGCGCACGCTGCGCGTCGCTATCCAACCAGAGGAACTGCTCGACTGGAACCATCTCGCGTGAAGCGCCGGCGCATCGCTGTCGTCACCACGAGCCGCGCTGACTTCGGGCTGTTGCGGGAGTTGATCCGTGCCATCGATCGTGACCCGGCTCTCGAGTTACAGGTGATGGTCTCGGGCATGCACCTCTCGAAGGCTTTCGGTTCTACTTGGCGCGAGATTGAGGCGGATGATGTGGGGATTGCCGCCAAGATTCCGATGCGGGGCATTGGGGGATCGGCGGTTGGCAACTGCGCTGCGATTGCGCGCGGACTGGATGGTTTCGCCGCGAGCTTCTCCCGGCTGCAACCGGAGATCGTG
The DNA here is from genome assembly GCA_025462805.1 of Acidobacteriaceae bacterium. The sequence goes on along the minus strand of JAOAPJ010000215.1, from coordinate 21,800 downwards.
CTCATGCTCGGCGACCGGCTCGAACTGCTGGCCCCGGCGACGGCAGCACTGGCTCTATGCATCCCAATTGCTCACATCCACGGGGGAGAACTGAGCGAGGGCGCCATTGACGACTCCGTGCGGCATGCGATCACCAAGATGGCTTCACTGCATTTCCCCGCCACGAAGGTGTATCGCCAACGCATTCTGCAAATGGGGGAGGCGCCGGATCGCGTCTTTCACTTCGGTGCCCCGGGGCTTGATGCGCTGCGTCGCACCCCACTCCTGAGCCGGCGCGAACTGGAACGAGAGCTTGTCATGGATCTGACGCAACCGGTCGCGCTGGTCACCTATCACCCGGTGACCCGCGACCGGGGCTCTGCCGAAGACGTGGAGCACGAGGCCGCCGTCATTGCCGGCGCACTGCGGTCGAGCGGGCTACCTGCGGTCTTCACGGCCGCGAACGCCGATGCGCAGGGGCTGCGCATCAACGCATCCTTCCATGCACTTTGCGCGGCGAGCGAAGGGCGGTTCCGCTGGGTTGCGCACCTCGGCCACCGGCGTTACCTGAGCTGTCTCCGCCATATGGCAGTCATGGTGGGCAACTCATCGAGCGGCTTGACGGAAGCGCCGTCATTCCGTCTGCCGGTCGTCAATATCGGTGATCGTCAGCGCGGACGCGTGCGTGCCGCCAACGTGATCGATGTGCCGTGCACCGGCGCCGCTATCCTGCGCGGCCTCCGGCGAGCGCTCTCGCCACAGTTCCGCGACTCGCTCGAAGGCATGCGCAACCCATACGAACGCTTTCGCGATGGACGCGTCAGCGAGCGAATCGCGAGCGTCCTCCGGGATACGGATCTCGGTCGCGATCTGTTGAAGAAAGGGTTTTATGAATCGACTTCATGAGGGACTTTCTGCTGCGGTTGCCGTTGTGGATGCACCTCCCAGACAGCCGAGCCCGGCTATGCTGGTGAACGAAGAGGTCCGCCGCTTTCTGGTCGCAGACCATCACACCATTCGTCAGGCCATGGAGCAGCTGGAGCGCACCGAGGAGAAGATCGTCTTCGTGGTGGACGAAGCCGCGCGGCTGGTGGGCTCGCTGACCGACGGAGACATTCGGCGATGGATCCTCTCCGATGGAGACCTGAAGGCGACGGTCCTCCAGGCCTGCAACCAGAAGCCGTATACAGTTGAGGAGGTCTTCCATGCGGAGCAACTGCGTGCGGAGATGCTCGAACACAACCTGAGCTGCGTTCCCGTGGTTAGCGCAGCCCGGGAGATCAAGCGGCTGATCTTCTGGAAGGAGGTCTTCCTCAGTGATTTCTCCGTCCGCACGCGGCCGCAACTCGACATGCCTGTCGTCATCATGGCCGGCGGCCGAGGGACGCGGCTCGCACCCTTCACCAATGTGCTGCCCAAGCCGCTGATCCCAGTGGGAGACAAGACGGTGATCGAGATCATCATCGACCAGTTTTTGATGTATGGTTTGGCTGATTTCCAGCTCTCGATCCACTACAAATCGAAGATTCTGAAATCGTACTTCGAAGAGCTTGCTCCGCCATACCGCGTCAGCTTTCTGGAGGAGACGGAACCGCGAGGCACTGCCGGCGCTCTGCGCTCTCTCTATGCGCCGCATCGGGACAGCCTGCTGGTGACCAACTGTGACATTGTGATTCAGGCAGACCTCGCTGAGTTGGTCTCTTTCCATGCGCAGCATGATTATGATTTGACGCTTGTCGCTTCGCTCAAGGACTACCGCATTCCCTATGGCGTCTGCGAGCTCGAAAGAGGGGGAAGTCTGTCCGAGATTCGTGAGAAGCCTCAGTATAGCTTCCTGGTCAACACCGGCATGTACGTGGTGCGTCGCGACCGCTTGCAGCTGATCCCAAAAGACCAGTATTGCGACATGACTGATTTCATCGCTGCGCTCAAGAGCGACGGCGGGCGGATTGGTGTCTTTCCGATCGGGGAGCAGGAGTGGATCGATATCGGCGAATGGGCGGAGTACCGAAAGGCGCTAGACAGCTTCACTCGGCTCGGTGCCAGTGTTTCCGGGGACTGAGCGCGAGCGAAAGAGCCAGACATGCTTAATGGAGAACGCATCTTCGCGGTCATTCCCGCTCGCGGCGGCAGCAAGTCGGTGCCGGGCAAAAACCTCTATCCACTGGGGGGACGCCCCCTGCTCACATGGTCAATTGACGTGGCGCGCGAGGTAGCACAGATTGACCGTATCCTTGTCTCTACGGATGATGATGCGATTGCATGCGTTGGCCGAACTGCGGGGGCGGAGGTCTACACACGTCCGGCGCACCTCGCTACCGATGATGCACTGGTGATCGACGCACTGCGTGATCTGCTCGCAAGGCTGTGCACGGAGGGAGACGCCCCCGCGTGGATGCTTCTTCTGGAGCCGACCTGTCCGCTGCGCACGGCAGGCGATGTTCGCGCTTGCCTGCGGCTCGCTGCGGAAAATCAGTACGACTCGGTGGCGACCTTTAAGGAAGCGGACCTGAACCCGCACCGTGCCTGGCGCCTGGTGGATGGACAGCCTGAGGTCTTTCTGCCCGGCGCAGTACCCTGGCTGCCGCGGCAGGCGCTGCCCCGCGCCTATCAGCTCAACGGAGCGGTGTATCTGTTCCGTACAACCAACCTCCAGCCTGGATCGCCTTCGCTGCTGGGCGGCAAGACTGGCGCGGTCGTGATGCCGCGCGAGCGTTCGCAGGATATTGACGAGCCAGTCGACTTCGCCATTGCAGAGACGCTTCTGCGTCAGGCCCACCTATGACAAAGACACTTGACCAACTGTTCTCTCTTCGCGGTAAGACAGCAGTCGTCACCGGCGGCGGCGGCTATCTGGGTACGCCCATCTCAGAATGCCTAGCGGAACTCGGCGCCAACGTCATTCTGGCCAGCCGTGATCGGGCCAAATGCCAACAGAGATGTACCGAGATTGCGGAACGCTTTCCGCAGGCAGGGAAGCTGCTGGCGCTCGAACTTGACGTCCTAAAGAAGGGCTCTGGGCCCGCTTTTCTAGAACAGGTGCACGCACATTTTCCGGCGATCGACATCCTCGTCAACAATGCATGGTCTGGCAATAAGAACTCCTGGGAGTCAATCTCGGAGGAGGACTGGGAGCACGACATCGACATGAGTCTGAACTCCGTCTTTCGCCTGACCAAAGCGGCCTTTGAGGACCTCAAAGCGACCCGCGGGGTGGTTCTGAATATCGGGTCGATGTACGGCCATATCGGCCCGGACTACCGCATGTATGACGGCAAGGAATTTGCCAATCCGCCGAGCTATGGGGCTGCCAAGGCGGGCGTCATCCAGTTCACGAGGTATCTGGCAAGCTTCCTCTCACCCTATGGAATCCGCGTGAACGCACTGAGCCCCGGTGCCTTTCCACATCCGCCCACGCAGAAGCACGAAGCCTTCATACAGCGCCTTAGCGCGAAGAATCCGATGAATCGCATCGGACAGCCGGAAGAGCTTAAGGGCGCCGTCGCACTACTGTGCACGCAGGCGGGCAGCTACATCACGGGACAGAACCTCTGCGTCGATGGTGGGTGGGCGATTTGGTGAGATCGATAGGCATCATCGGCGCGAGTGAAGGGAATGGACATCCCTTCTCGTATAGCGCGATTGTGAATGGCTACTCGGCTGAGGGGCTCTCCGCCTCTGGCTGGCCGGGCATTTATAGCTACGTGCGGCGGCGTCATGTCTCGGAGTTCGGGATCAATGGATGGCGGGTCACTCACGCGTGGACGCAGGATCCCGCGGTCACGGAAAAGTTATGTGCCGCAGCGTGTATACCGCACCGCACGAACGACGTCAGCGAGTTGCTGGGTGAGGTCGATGCCGTGATCATTGCACGCGATGACCATGCAGTTCATCTGCCGATCGCGCGCCCCTTTCTCGAGGCGGGGATTCCGGTCTTCGTTGACAAGCCGTTGAGCCTTGATCCGGAAGAGTTGCGCTTCTTTCGCCCCTATCTCGAATCTGGCCAGCTGATGTCCTGCTCTGGGATGCGCTACGCCCGGGAGCTCGACGAACCCCGTGCGGGTCTGGCTGCGTATGGTCAGATGCGGCTGATGCGAGCCGCCATCGTACTCTCTTGGGAGAAGTATGGCGTGCATCTGCTGGAGGCCATGCTCGCGCTGACCCCATCGCGACCGGTCTCGGTGAGAATGCACAATACCGAGCACGCCTCCGTCTTGATCCGTCTCGACGACGGTACTCCCATCCAGATCGACGCGCTCGGCGACGTGCCGCCCACCTATCGAGTGGAGCTCATCGGCACCAAGCGCATCGACGCTTTCGACATCACCGACAACTTTTCCATGTTTCGGCGCATGCTTTGGGAGTTCACAAACAGCATCGCGACCGGCCGCCCAGCCATCGATCCCGAGCGGACGCTCGATGTCATGCGCGTGCTGATCGCTGGACGTATCTCCCGGCAAGAGGGCCGCGAAGTGTCTCTCCATGACGTCACACTATAAGAATCTGTTCGATCTGACGGGCAAGGTTGCAATCGTGACCGGTGCCGTCGGAATTCTGGGCCACGGCTTTTGCCGCGGGCTCGCATCCTTTGGAGCCAAGCTGGTCGTCGTTGATCTTGACGCCGAGCGCTGTGCTGCTTTCGCTGCGGAACTCGATCGGGACTATGGCGTCGCTGCTATCGGCCTCGCGTGCGACGTCGCCGATCCGGTATCAGTTGCGAGCATGGTAGAGAGGGCCGTGGACCGCTTTGGGGCAGTGCATGTCCTGCACAACAATGCCGCCTCAAAATCGGCGGACCTGGACGCCTTCTTCGCGACCACTGAGGAGTACTCCCTTGCTGAGTGGAGAAAGATCATGTCGGTGAACGTGGACGGCATGTTTCTTGTTGCGCAGGCCGTCGGCGCCCAGATGCAGAAGCAGGGAACTGGCGGGAGCATCATCCAGACGGCGTCCATTTACGGCGTGGTCTCCTCCGACAAACGGATCTATGAAGAATCCTTCTACCTCGGCCGGCAGATCAGCAATCCTGCTGTGTACTCAACGTCGAAGGCGGCTGTGATAGGGCTGACCCGTTATCTCGCGGCCAACTGGGCTGATGCCGGCATCCGCGTGAATGCTCTGGTTCCGGGTGGGGTGGAGAGCGGACAAAACGATACGTTCAAAGCCCGATATTCCGCGCGCGTGCCCTTGGGGCGCATGGCACAACCAAGCGAGATGGTGGGCGCAGTGGTGTACCTGGCCTCCGACGCTTCGAGCTACGTCACGGGACAATGCCTTGTCGTCGATGGAGGACTCAGCGCCTGGTAACCACCCGGAGATGACACTCGACATCTATCGACAGACGGGAGAGCCATGCACAATTGTTGCTCTGGCTGAGTACGACGTGCGCGGGCCGAGTAGCACGGTGGCGTACACATCTCCTTCAAGGGACCTATGAAGACCGAAGCCGCTCACCTCGAGTCCAAGAGGCTCGAACCGCTTACGACCGTGCGCTTTTTTGGCGCAGTGGCAATCGTAGCGTGTCATTGGCTTCTCATGGGTGCGCCGATTCTTACCCCCCGCCATACTCTGCTTTGGCGAGCATTCCATCTTTGTGCCAGCTGTGTGAGTGGATTCTTCGTACTCTCTGGATTCATCCTCGCCTGGGTCTATCTTCGGGGAGGCGGCCCCATAGATAAGCGCAAGTTTTACATTGCACGTTTTGCGCGAATCTATCCCATCTTTTTCCTGACGCTGGTGGCGGATACGCCCGTATACTTTGCGTCTCGCGTCTCTGCCCTTGGCTTCCAAGGCGCGCTGCTGCACACAGGCATCGCTTTCGGCAGCTGCGTTCTGATGTTGCAGGCGTGGGGAAAGCAGTTCTGGGGCATGGACTTTCCGAACTGGTCGCTTTCGGTCGAGGCCTTTTGCTATCTGCTTTTCCCCTTGGTTGGCAGCCTCCTTTGGCGCCTGCGCGGAGTTTGGACCTGGATCTCGATTTTGACGCTGTATCTCGGCGGACAGGCTCTGGTGCTTGGCGCGCTCATCGCGGCGAACAAGCTCGGCGTCGATCGAAGAGTGATCTACTTTCTGCCTCCCGTGCACGTGTCATCCTTTCTACTCGGCGTGCTGGTAGCCAGGCTACAACTGTCCGCGGACGGAGCGACGCGCAGGTTACCCCTGCGCTCCTGGATTGTCTATGGTGCGTTCGCGCTGGCGGCGGCCGCGTGCATAGCGCTTCTGGTGGTTCCTTGGATCAGCGACTCCGCGGCAGGAATGACTCTGGTGCGCGATGGCTGTCTGGCCCCTGTTTTCGCTCTCACCATCTGGACGCTGTCCTCTCAGAAAACGCGTATCTCTCGATGGTTGAGCGCTCCGTGGCTCGTTCTTCTTGGGGAAGGAAGCTATGCGCTTTATCTGATCCACGTACCAATGTTTCAACTCCTCCATCCCGCACTCCTTCATGTCCTCCAAGATATGCCTTGGAATCGTTTCCGCTTCTTCTATGGGATGGCATTTCTTGGCTTTCTCATGTTGTGCATTGCCTTGAGTGTCGTTAGCTTCCTGCTTGTGGAGACACCTGCCCGTCGCTGGATTAATCGTAAGTTTACGAATAGACGGGCGAAAGCTACCCAGCTACCGGCCGCTCTGATCCGACCGCTACCAACAAGACTCAATGATCTGATTTAGGCTCGAGCAATTGTAGGCAGCGGGCCGCCACCTCATTGCGTATCGCTCTGCGTGTTCACCATTATGAGCAATCCGGATCTCATTTATCAGCGATACGGCACCAACGGTCGGGCTGTCGTCTCGTTGATGGTCATGGGCGCAATCGTCTATGGCCCCTTTCTGGGATCCGCCGGCTTCTACTGGGATGACTGGCCTGTTGTGTCGCAGTATTCGTCTCACGGCGTAATAGGATTAACCCAGTATTTTGCCGGAGAGAGGCCGGTAGCTGGTTGGCTTGACGAGCACCTCTTCTCAGTCTTCGGACTACATGCGATGAACTGGCAGGTGTTCTCTCTGACCCTCCGGTGTTTGTCCGCGATAGCTGTCTACGCCGTTTTCAACCTGCTCTGGCCTACCGTAAGGGAGATTGCTTGGACTGCTGGTGCATTCTTCCTCGTGTACCCCGGGTTTACACAGCAAGCCATTTCGCTGACCTACACTCCTCATCAGCTGAGCTGGCTCCTCTTCCTTCTCTCTCTGACCGGGGTGCTTCTCTCCATACGTTTTGGACGGTACCGCATTCCTCTCACTTTAGCCGCTGTGTCTGCTGAAGCTTGCGGATATCTTCTTACAGAGTACTTCACTGGCTTGGAGCTAATTCGACCTGTCTGCATCTTCTTCGCGCTGAGGCAGATCTATCCGGGATCCGCGGCAAGACTTAAAGGTACCGTGCTGCGATGGATGCCGTACGCAATGACATGGTTCGGTTACCTGTTTTTTCGTCTCTTCGTCTTCTCTGCGACCGTAAGATACAAGGATGTGAGAGTTGATCTCACGAACATTGTTTCCGATCCATCTCACCAGATCCTCCTGCGCCTTTGGACGGGTATTCACAATGTCACGTTAGCCGCGATCGGAGCCTGGTGCCGTCCATTTGTTGAGGATGCGATCGCACCTAGCTCCCGTGCTGTGCTCTTATCTTGGCTGCCGGCGATGTTCGTCGTTGGTGTGAGCGTCTACACGCTGCGGCATATGGGCGGGACAAGTGAAATCGTGGCCGATCAAAAAGAAGGCGAAGAATCGAAGCGGATACAAAAGTCGGGCATCGTACTTACGGCGGTTGGGCTGTTGACTGCGGGTTTGCCATTCATCATGTCTGGGCTAAGGACCGAGTTTGAGCTGCAGCAGCCTTCCTATGAGGATCGATTTGATTGGCCGTTTATGCTCCCCGCCTCACTGGGTTTAATCTGTGTGATTCGGTGTGTCGGCAGGTCTCGCAGGACCAGGCTGGTGCTCGTCTGCGCAGTGCTGTTCATTTGCAGTGCCTATCAGGTTCAAAAGGGGTTGTTCTATCGTCGGGAGTGGCTTCGGCAGAAGGCTATTTTTTGGCAACTCGCTTGGCGCGCTCCCGCCCTGGCGAAGGGTACGAGCGTATTTGCTTATGGTCTACCGAAGTCGCTCTACCGCAATCACACAGCAGGCATGCTAGATCTCTTATACGAGGGTAACGTCGAAAAGAGTAGGATGAACTACTTCATCTTCGACCTAGGGCGGTCAGCAGACGAGTCTCCTTCATTGGCGAGGCTGGGCTATGATCCTCAGGAGCCCGTCTCAGGAGAAGTTCGATCCTTTGTATTCCAAGGCAGGGCCGACCAGAGTGTAGTGGTTTCGATCTCGCCAGCGGGAACGCTGCGCCTTGTGAATCCGGAGGAGCCGTTGGAGGTGCCGGAATGTAACACATCCTGCTTAGTGCTCACACGAATCTCCCATCCGGAAGAGCTCATTCGCGACTCACCTGCCCGGCGGGTCGCTCCGTTACTTGCTATCTTTGGGCAGGAACCGAACCGGGACTGGCTTTACTTCTTCCAAAAGGCTGAGCTGGAACGGCAGCTACAGCATTGGGCCGCGGTCGCTACGTTGGCAGACGAGGCGAACAGGCAAGGATATAAGCCGGTAGATGCATCAGAGTGGTTTCCCTTCATAGAAGGCTACGCGCGAGTCCGTAAGTTCGATGTGGCAGAGCAATTGAGTGAACGAATTGTCACCAAATCCGCGGACCTTTGCAGCCCAATGGCGTTGCTTTGGGAGCGCATGGAGCGAGAGGGAGCTGTAGATGCCGCTGAATCAGATCGCGTGCGCGGGATCTGTCGCAAAGCCTCGGCAGGTTCGTAAACACCCACAAGAGCAGGTCATCTGCCGCCCCGAACTCATTCCGTCGTGTTCGGTCGAGCCGCGGGATTATTGGCATCAGAAGAGCAAAGCTGCCGCAATGGAGAGGACACCTCTCTGCCCAGACGGCTTGCTGGACGATTACGCATAGGAGCATGACAAAGCCTGAAGATCTATAGAATCAGTTAGGCAGACCTGCTCATGAACAGCCCGCTAACGATCGTCATGTATCACTATGTTCGTGATTTGGAACGGTCCCGCTTTCCCGCGATCAAAGGACTCTCCACTGAGCGCTTCCGCCGCCAGCTCGACCACATTCAGGCCCACTACACACCGGTTCGAGTGGAGGACGTGTGGGGAGCGCTGTCTTCCGGACCAGAGTTGCCGGCGAACGCCATTTTGTTGACCTTCGACGACGGCTACAGCGACCACTTTACCAACGTTTTCCCGCTACTCGACGCACGCGGCATTCAGGGCTGCTTCTTTCCTCCGGCGCAGGCGGTGCTCGAGCAACGCGTGCTGGATGTAAACAAGATTCAGTTTCTGCTGGCGACGGCTCGCGATGTGCAAGCACTGTTGCAAGCCGTGTTCTCCATGCTTCCAGAATTTCCCGGCAGCTACCATCTGAAGACAAGCGAACACTATCTTGCATGCGTTACCGAACGGCACCGTTATGATGCACATGAGGTTACGATCCTCAAGCGTCTGCTGCAACGTGAGTTCCCAGAGCCGGTGCGGGCTGAGATAGTGCGCCGCCTCTTTGCTGCACACGTGACAGCCGATGAGGCAGCGTTCTCTTGCGAGCTCTATATGTCAGTCGAGCAGCTCGCTTGCCTTCGCAAGCACGGGATGCATATCGGCAGCCACGCTTATAGTCATGTGTGGCTGAACCATCTCTCGGCGGGTGATCAGGCCTGCGAAGTCGATCAGTCGCTCGCATTCCTCTCGCAACTGGGCGTTACGCGGGAGGACTGGACTATGTGCTATCCGTATGGAGGCTACAATGACTCCCTTCTGCATACCCTGCGCGAAAGGCAGTGCCGCCTCGGCTTCACTGTCGAGGCGAGGGTCGCCCAGATCGGCGTCGACGATCCATTGACATTGCCGCGTCTTGATACCAATGATCTGCCGAGCTGACCTTGATAATTCACTCCGCATGAATACCTCACCTTCATCCGTTCGCAGCGAGCTGGATAGTCGGCTCCCGCCAGTGCGCGAAAAGGAGCTGCGCTCCTGGTCGCAAACCTTTGGTACGGATTACTACGGAGCGCTCGAGGTGGCCGCGCAGTATTGCGGTCTATCGAAGGTGCCGCCATTGCTGCCGGGCAGTTGGCAGCATGGCACCATCCCACCTTGGCATCGACTGCGGCCCGAGGTGGTCGTGTACGACACGCCACGGTCCATGCGGTGTTTCGTAGCGCGAAGCGACGAAGAGGTCTTTCTGCGTGACGGGGGATACCCGAATGTCCGTGCGGTCGGACTGCCAATTCTCTATACCCGACCTCGCGGACTGACTCGCATTCCGAACAGCCTCCTGGTCATGCCGACGCACTCTCTTGCATCCGACGTGTTCACGCCGTCGTGCGAGGAATATGTGAGTGAAATCGCCAGCATAGCCTCTCGCTTTGACTTGGTCGCAGCGTGCGTATCGGCCTACTGCATTGCGCGCAATCTTTGGGCGCCACAGTTCGCCGCACATGGCATTGAGGTTGTCCGCGGCGCGGGGATCTCCGACATCCACGCATTGGACCGTATGCGCGCCCTCTTCGAGAGCTTCGAATACGTTACGACTGATAGCTATGGCAGTCACGTCTTCTATGCCCTCTATTTCGGGGCAAAGGTCTCCATCTGGGGTACCGCGACGCCGGTCTTTCGCGAAAACATTCTGAAGGACGGCGGCTGGGCGGCGTATCCGGAGACAGTGGACGCTCTCTTCTCTCCCGAAGTGACCGAACATGGCGAGCGCTATCTCCGGCCGCTGCGCGTGAGCCCGTGGGAAGCCGTTTGCGATATGTCCCTTGGCGCAACCATGCTGGGAGAAAAGAGCATGCTCACCCCCAAGCAGCTTAGGGATGCATTCGGGTGGACCGTGTTCGGAAGTCTGCGCGGAGCGGCGTTCGAGCAGGTCCGACACTCGTCCGTTTGGCAAGCCGTTAGAGCACTCCGAGGCCGTCTCGCGAAGACTAAGGCCATGTCGTGAGTTTCGGGGAGACGCGCGCCGGCTCCTGTCTCAAAGGTCCCCGGACACATGCCCAAATTGGGCGAGCCAGGCGATTTTCAATCCTTGGTACTCGCTAACGAGTCACTTCTGCGTGCATTCCGGCCCGGCAATCACCACCCAGCGCAGGGGCCGGATGTATGCTCTCCCTCGAGAGCACACGAAGTGCTTGCGACCGGGGGCCGCGTGCGAAGCATGATGGACATTCTGAGGGAACTCACGCCGCTGCAACGCGCCGTCTGTTCGCTCGGTTACGATCGTGCGGCGTCCATTCTGTGCGAAGAGCTTCCGTTCCGGGTCATCTCTGTCCCGGACTCAAACGAGCACAACGGCTGGCGCATTCCACCTTCCTGGGATGTCGAGGAAGCGCGTATTGAGCAGGACGGGAGCCTCCTCTATGACGGAAACGCTCATCCGCTGGGGGTCATCGCGCTATCCACGAGTTTCACCGGCAGAGTGGACCGGGACGAACTCCGTCGCCACCTGCATTACGACCATCGTTACAAGGACGCTATCCCATTTCACTACCGGCAGCAGTTTCGCAGTTGGGAGCGCGACTGGGGCTTCTGTGTTCCAAGGCGCGTGTTCGACCAGCTATCGCCCGGTGAGTACGACGTGGTGCTTCGCACCCGAGAGAGCGCGGGAGTGCTGAAGATTCTGGAGTACAAACATCGTGGCGCGCTGGACAGGACGATCGTGCTGGGTGCAAATCTGGATCACGCCGGAGTAGCCAACGACGGTCTCTCGGGGTGCGCCGTCGGACTCGAGGTCATGCGCCGTCTTCGCGGGCGTGCAACTCGATTTACTTACGCTCTGGTGCTCTCGCCCGGCATCATCGGATCGGAGTTCTACCTTGCTGGGTTGAGCCAAGTGGAGCGCGACCTCCTACTCGAGGGAGTCTTTCTCGAGATGCTGGGATCGGCCACTCCGTTGGCGCTGCAGGAATCGCGGCATTCCATGGTGAGCCTCTCCCGAGCGCTCCGGAGTAGCCTCGAACGGGCTGCCCACGATCATCGCATTGGCCCATTTCAGAACATGCTGGTCAACGACGAATACATTTGGGAGAACTACGGTATCCCGATGTTGTCATTGTCACGCTTCCCCTACCCTGAGTACCACTCGAGCCTCGATACGGTGGAGCGCATCCGAGAGCGTTCGCTCGACGAGGCCGTCGATCTCCTAATGGAGGCCATCGATCGGGTAGAGTCCGCGCCGCTGCTGGTGAGACGGTTCACAGGAAATATCTGCCTCTCGAATCCTCGCTTTGACCTGTATGTGGACGCGGGACAGGTGGCCCTGGGTGACAGCCCGTCGGAGAGCCGGGACCGCATGCGGCGGCTGATGGATCTAATCCCGGCATTGCGGAGGCCTGTGAGTGTCGACTCCCTCGCCGATACGATGGGCTTACCACTCGAAGAGACGCTGACCTACCTACGCAAGTGGGAAGAGAAGGGACTAATAGATCTGCTATGAGCATGACGCTGCTCTACGCTGCTTACAACGGGAGTTGCCAATGAAGATCCTTGTGACCGGTGGCGCGGGATTCCTCGGTTCCACTCTTGTACCGATGCTTCTGGCCGAAGGCCACCAGGTGCGCGTGCTGGACAGTCTCTTGCATGGCGGCGGACCCTTGCTGCCACTCTGGGCTCATCCGCAGTTCGAGTTCCTCCACGGCGATGTACGTGACCGTGCAGCGCGGAGGGCAGCGCTCGCCGGCGTCGAAGCCGTTGTACACCTCGCCGCAATCGTGGGGGACCCCGCCTGCTCGCGCGAGCCCGAATTGGCCCGCGCCGTGAATCTCGAAGGTTCGCTGGCGCTGATCGAGGAGAGTCAGCGATCAGGTGTTGGCCGCTTCGTCTTCGCATCCACCTGCAGCAACTACGGAAAGATGAAGGAGGATTCCTTCGTCGACGAGGAATCCGACCTGTGCCCTGTCTCGCTCTACGCCGAGACCAAGGTTGCTGTCGAGAAGGCGCTGCTTGCGAGCGCGGGACCAGACGGCTGGTGCCCTACGCCGCTGCGCTTCGCCACGATCTACGGTGTCTCCGCACGGATGCGCTTTGACCTGACGGTGAACGAGTTCACCATGGAGATGCTGACGAAGAAACAGCTCAAGGTCTTCGGTGAACAGTTCTGGCGACCGTATGTGCACGTGCGCGACGCGGCGCGCGGCATAGCCCTGGTATTGAGCTCGCCCGCAGCCAAGGTGAGCGGCACGGTATTTAATGTAGGTGCCTCGGATCAGAACTTCCAAAAGCAGCAACTGGTCGCGTTGATCCAGCCCTATGCTCCCGATGCGGTCGTCGAATATGTGCACAAGGCCGAAGATCCACGCGATTACCGCGTCTCGTTTTCCCGCATCGCGGACCAACTCGGCTACGCGATCACGCGCACAGTGCCCGAAGGAATCGCGGAGGTGGCCCGGCTGGTTTCAAGTGGTGTACTCGAGCGATTCGATGATCCGAGGTACAGCAATTGAAGACGACTGAGGCGCTGGCTCCGGGCGCTCCCTCGGCTGCAGGCGCCATCTCGCTCATTGTGCCGGAGCTGCGTGGGAATGAGTGGGCTTATATTCGGGAGTGCCTGGATACGAACTGGGTTTCATCAGTCGGCAGCTACGTCGATCACTTCGAGCGGATGATCGCTGAGTACGTCGGGGTGGGCCACGCGGTGGCGACCGTCAATGGTACGGCGGCGCTGCACATCGCCCTTCTGTTGGTTGGTGTCGGCACAGAGGACGAGGTCATTGTCTCGGACCTGACCTTCATTGCCCCTGCGAACGCGGTGCGCTACGCAGGAGCGTGGCCCGTCTTCATCGATGCGGAGCCTCGTTTCCTGCAACTGGACCCGGCGGCCCTCGAAGATTTCCTCAGGCACGGCTGCATCGAGGGTGCGGACGGCTTGCTAAATCGGCGCAGCGGACGACGGATCCGTGCCATACTGCCCGTCCATATTCTCGGCCACCCGGTCGACCTGGAGCCAATCCTGGCGCTGGCCGAGCGATACGGTCTCCCCGTGATCGAGGACGCGACGGAGGGTTTGGGCGCGCGCTACCGGGGGAGAAGACTCGGCAGCTTCGGGCGCGCTGCGTGCTTCAGCTTCAACGGTAACAAAATGATCACGACCGGGGGGGGCGGCATGTTGGTGACCGACGATCCGGACTTAGCCAAACGGGCGAGGTACCTGACGACGCAAGCCAAAGACGATCCCCTCGAGTACGTGCACCACGAGGTGGGATTCAATTACCGTCTGACCAACGTCCTCGCTGCCATGGGATGCGCTCAGATGGAACAGCTGGACGCGTTCATCGCCGCGAAGCGGCAGATTGCCGTACGCTATCGGGAGGCATTTCGGTCTTTACCAGGGCTGCAAATGCCGGAGGAGGCCGAGTGGGCTGATAGCACCTACTGGATGTATACGGCGCTTGTCGACGAGCATGAAGCAGGTCTTGATGCACGCTCGCTCCTGAAAGAGTTGGCCCGCCACAACATTCAGTCGCGTCCTCTGTGGCAGCCGATGCACCACTCACCTGCGCATGCTGGCTCCATGAGCCCGCCATGTCCTGTTGCTGAGCAACTGCATCATCGCGCTATCAGTTTGCCTTGTTCGGTCGGCTTGGATGAGAACGCGCAGGATCGTGTTATCGACGTAGCGAAGGCCACTCTGAAGGGCTTGGATAGGCGGCGAAATCTGCCAACATTGCTCGGGCCGGAAGGTGTTCGGCGTAGCGAAGGCGAATGAAGTTTTTCTTTGTCAGCACAATGAACGATGCTCCATGGGGTGGTAGCGAAGAGCTATGGAGCCAGTCGGCCATCCGCCTCGCAGGAGAAGGGCACAAGGTTTGTGCGTCTGTCGCGCATTGGCCCGAACCGGCGGCGAAGCTGGCAGAACTCACCCGGCGGCGCATTGAGATCCACTTTCATTCCTCGATGCGCGACAGTCTCGGCCGCCGCATCGGTAACAAGCTCTCCCTGCGGAATTCACGTGTCCGCGCGCACTTGAGACGTTTTCGCCCAGACCTGGTGATCCTTTCGCAGGGCCACAACGCGGGGAGCTTTGGTTGGGCGAATCTCTGCGGCGACCTGGGCATTCCTTACGTTATCGTGATGCACTGCAACTCCGAATTGTGGTGGTTTGGCGATCAGCGTGAGACCGCAGCAATGGCCTACACAGCGGCGCAGCGTGCCTTCTGCGTGTCGAAGAAGAATCTTGAGTTACTGGTCTGCCAGTTGGGCGAAGCTCTTCCGCGTGCGGAAGTAATCCGCAATCCCTGTAAGGTCAGTCCGCATACTGCCATTCCTTGGCCGGCGGACAAGGATATCTACAAACTCGCGTGCGTCGCCCGTCTGGAGGTTGCAGCCAAGGGACAAGATCTGCTACTTGAAACCCTGGCACGTCCCGAGTGGCGAAGCCGACCGGTCGAACTGAATCTTTATGGCGAAGGTGCCGACGCGGACGCGCTTTGTCGCATGGCGGATCGGCTCTCCCTTGAAAACGTGCATTTCCGCGGACATGTGGACGATGTCTCCTTCATCTGGGGCGAGAACCACTTGCTCGTGCTGCCTTCGCGGTACGAAGGACTGCCGCTCGCAATGGTGGAAGCGATGCGCTGTCAGCGCGCCGCGGTGGTCACGGACGTGGGCGGCAACGCGGAGCTTTGCATTGACGGGAAGACCGGATTTGTAGCGTCCGCGGCAACAACCATTTCGCTTTCGCAAACGCTCGAGCGCGCCTGGGAGGAAAGGGACGGATGGCGGGAGCTGGGAATCACGGCATGTGAGCACGTCGATCAACAGATTCCCGCCGACCCAGTCGGCGTCTTCGTCGGTAAATTGAAGAGCTTGTCGGTGTGTGAGAGCGTCGAGAGCACTCGATCGCCGGTGACCCACGCTCGCGCGGAACACGTCTCACTGGCGCCGTGACCAGAAAGGATCAAGCATGATGAAGATCTGCGTCATTCTCTGTACTCATAATCGGTGCCACATTCTGCGCCAAGCTCTCCAGAGTCTGGCGGCGAGCCGATTCGAGGAGATGCTTGACTGGGAAATCCTCATCGTGGACAACAATTCCTGTGACGATACAGCGAAGGTCGCGCAGGATCTCATCGATATGTACCCGGGACACTTCCGTTATGTCTTCGAGCCCACACCCGGCAGGTCATTTGCTCTGAACCGGGGCTTGCGCGAGGCAGACGGAGAAATTCTGGCCTTCACCGACGATGACGTCCTGGTTGAACCGAACTGGCTGGACCGGCTGACGCGGCCTCTGCGCACGGAAGGCTATGCAGGCGCAAGCGGCAGGACCCTGCCGCCCCGCGATTTTTTTCCTCCATCGTGGCTGCCGCTGCACGAGTACTACGCACTCGCGCCGCTGGCTCTGTTCGATCGTGGAATGGAGCCGGTGGACCTGCATGAGGCGCCGTTTGGCAACAACATGGCATTCCGGCGCGAGATCTTCGATCTTTATGGAAATTTCCGCCTTGACATCGGCCGACGGCCAGGCTCGATCTTGGGCAGTGAAGACAGCGAGTTTGGCGATCGAGTGCTGAGCGCGGGCGAGAGAATCCGTTATGAACCGTCTGCAGTGCTGTACCACGCCGTGCCCTCAGAACGTCTTACTCAGAATTACTTCCTCGCTTGGTGGCATGATAAGACACGCTCCGATATACGCGCGTATGGCTTGGACTGCAGCCAGCGATGGCGCCTCCTGGGTATCCCATGGCCGCTCCTGCGCCGTCTCCTCCGATGGACGGTGCAGTGGTTGCTAACGCTGGATCCGGCGAGACGGTTTGCCTGCAAGATACGGGTATGGATTGTTCGTGGGGGCATGCGCGAATGCTATTGGCGCGCACACGCCCGTGAACACGTAGTGACCCGTGTGGCAGCGGAGTTGTGAACAAAGCGTCGGTGCGGGTGGCCATCATCGGCGGAGGAATCGTAGGACTGGCGACAGCGCGCCAACTGCTCCTGCGTTCTCCGAGCACGAGGGTGCTCCTGTTCGAGAAGGAAGATCGACCAGGAAAGCATCAGACGGGGCACAACAGCGGTGTGCTCCACTGCGGGCTCTACTATGCGCCAGGATCTGCCAAGGCGCGGTTAGCGGTCAAAGGCATCCGACGCATGGTCGACTTCTGTACCGAGAAGCAGCTGCCATTCGAGCGGTGCGGCAAGATCGTCATCGCCACCCGGCCCAGCGAACTGCCACGGTTGCAGCAACTGCTCCAACGGGGGACGGCCAACGGTCTTGCAGGCCTGGAGTGGCTCGGTCCGGAGCAAATTCGTGAGATCGAGCCCCATGCCGCCGGCCTGGCAGCGTTGCGGGTGCCCGAGGAAGGCATCGTGGACTATGCCGCCGTCGCGGCCGCCATGGCGAGCGATATCACCGCCTTCGGCGGCAAGATAAGCCTCCGTTCTGAGGTGCAGCGGATCCAATTTGCGCACGGCGCATGGACGCTCAGTACCACAAATGGCGACTTTCAAGCCGACTTTCTGATCAACTGCGCTGGCCTGCACTCCGACCGCATCCGCGCGAAGGCTGGTGCAGCGGACCAGACCCGCATCGTGCCCTTTCGCGGTGAGTACTACACATTGCGGCCAGAACGTCAGGGGCTCGTGCGTCATCTTATCTATCCTGTGCCCGATCCGCATTTTCCCTTTCTGGGGGTGCATTTCACGCGCCTGATCCACGGCGGCGTGGAAGCTGGTCCCAATGCGGTGCTCGCCTTCGCCAGGGAAGGCTACCGGTGGACTGATGTCTCAATCCGTGACTTGGCCGAGACACTTACCTACAAAGGCTTCTGGCGTTTCCTAGTCCGCTACCCGGGCGCATGCTGGAGCGAACTTCTCCGCTCCTTCAGCAAAGAAATGTTCTGCAGCTCCCTGCAGCGTCTTGTACCCGAATTGCGATTGGAAGATCTGTCGCCTGGCGGCGCTGGGGTACGCGCCCAGGCGCTTTCCCCGGACGGCAAACTCGTTCAAGATTTTCATTTCGTGCGGCAGCGCGGCGCGTTGCATGTAGTGAATGCTCCCAGCCCCGCAGCGACCGCGAGCCTGGCCATAGCCGAGGAGATCCTGAACATGGCAGAGGCGATCCCCAGATGAAGAGCGTGCGAACTGGATTACCTTCGCGGTGAATTGCCTCTAAGAGGAGACAAGGATCCTCAGGAGGGTAGAGGAGAAATCCTTCAAGGCCAAACGCCAGAGCCTTCGCTCCGGCGTTTTCTTTTGGGCGGCAGCTTATAAAGGAGTGCTGGCGCCCCCTGCTCCTGAAGGCCTTTGTCTCCATCGGCACGCTTGTTTGAACCTCAGACCCACTCGCCTTTGCGCATCAGCGGCTCTGCGGCTCCGTTGATTTTGATCCCGTCGACGTCAATCTGCCCCGAGCCGATCATCCAGTCCACATGGATCAAGCTATCGTTGGCTCCCTTTTTGGCCAGCGATGCGGCATCCATGGTATCGCCGCCGCGGATACAGGTGCTGTAAGCTTGTCCCAGTGCGATATGGCTCGCGGCGTTCTCGTCAAGCAGCGTATTCGAGAAGAGCAGGCCGCTCTTCGCGATCGGGGATGAGTCAGGCACCAATGCCACCTCACCAAGCTGGCTCGCTCCTTCATCGGTCTCCAACATCTTACGCAGCACGGTCTCGCCCCGTGTCGCGTGTGATTCCACGACGCGACCGCCTGCGAAGCGAACACGTATGCCCTCGATCAGAGTTCCCTGGTAGGAGAGTGGCTTTGTGCTGGCCACGGTGCCCTCCACCTGTTTGCAGTGAGGCGTGGTGAACACTTCTTCGGTAGGGATGTTGGGAATGCATGCTAGGCCATTCCCGGCAGTCGTGCCTCCGCCCATCCAGAGATGATCCTCCGCCAAGCCTACCCGCAGATCCGTCCCCGGTCCGCGGAAATGTAGGGCGCTGTAGCGGCGATCGTTCAGTGAGGCAGCCCTGCGCCGCAATTCCTCATCGTGCGCCCGCCATGCAGCCACCGGATCGGGCGCGTCCACCCGTGATGCCGCAAAGATCGCGTCCCACAATTTGCCCACTGCGGCGGCCTCCACCTCCTCGGGGAAGACGGCTGCGGCCCAGGCTGGTGTCGCGGCTGCGACGATCGTCCAGTTGATGGCGTGGCGGGTGACGAGTTCCATGGCCGGCCGGCTCGCCTTGGAGTGGGCGCGATTCGCACGGCCGACTTTCTCCGGGTCCTCCTTGGCCAAGAGGGCGGGATTACTGCCGGCGATGCCCAGGCGTGCCACGTTGCTTCGAAACGCTTCGGCAATACCATTGTGCAGCCAGGTGGCTGCCCTGTCGAAGCTCGCGTCGGGTGCATAGTGAAACCGGGCCAGCGTGGCCTCGTCATCACTGTAGAAGACCGTCACGAGGGAGGCGCCCGCACGATAGGCATGCTCGGTAATGCGGCGGACCAAGGCAACGGCATCGAGCGAGGCGGAGATCAACAGCTCTTGCCCTTCGGCGAGCCCTAGCCCCACTTCAATGGCGATCTTGGCCAGACGATCCAGCCGGGCAGCGTGCGTCTCCCGGTCGTTGCTCCTGGCTTCAACAGCGAGGGCGGCGATTGTGCTCATCGGCGAACTCCTTCTCCTTCCGACTGTACAGCTCCAAAGAGGGAAGCGGGAAGCTTCTGCACCAGTGCCCCGGCGATCCCTCAGAGTGAGCGCGATCCTGAGAAGGAGGCGCCCACGGTACACAGGCCTCCGCTTGCTACAATCCGTCTACTATCCGCTGAACCGAACAGGAGCCGCTGCCGCCATGTCCGCCTTCTTCACCGCTCTGGATGCCCGAATCGCCCCCTACAATCTTCTCGAGCACCCGTTCTATCAGGCATGGTCCAGTGGCGAGCTGACGCGCGACGATCTGCGGGAGTACGCCTCTGAGTATTGGCATCATGTCGCGGCATTCCCGACCTACCTGAGCGCTCTCCACGCCCGGCTCGAAGACGCGCCACTGCGCCGGACCGTGCTCGAGAACCTTGCCGATGAAGAGGGGATTCCGGGCGCCCGCCCGCACAGCGAGCTGTGGATGGACTTCGCCACCGGAATGGGAGCTGTAGCGAACGACGTGCGCAGTCGTGAACTGCAGCCGGAAACGGTGGCGCTGATAGGGCACTTCCGGCATGCCATGCAGATGGCAGCCACGGCGGCGCTGGCCACGCTCTACACGTACGAGTCGCGCGTGCCGGCGATCGCGCGTAGCAAGGCAGAGGGCCTGAAGGCGCACTATGGGGCGGATGCGGCAACTGCGCGTTACTTCGTCCTGCACCAGACCGCCGACGTGCAGCATGCGCTGGTCTGGAGGGATGCGATAGAGACCGAGTTGGCCGCGCATCCGGAGCAGGCACAGGCCGCACTCGATGCAGCCGAGACGACCGCCGCCGCCCTGTGGCGCACGCTTGATGGCATCGAGCAGAAACGTCAGCAGGCCCGCGCCATTCCTGCGTAACGCCGCTCTGGCCTTCGGCGGCTGGTGTAGACTTCCGCCAAAGCGGACGCAGTTGGGGCCGCATTCACCTTGCAAGACGCCATGTCCACTGACGATTCTCGGCCGCGCCTGCAGATCACGGATGCGGAGGGGACCCACACCCACGCGCTCACGCGGTTTCCTTTCACCCTGGGACGAAGCAGCGGCTGCGATCTGTGCATCGCGAACACACAGGTGTCCCGCCAGCACGCTGCCATTGACCACGGCGAGGATGGCCTCTATCTGCGGGATCTGGGTAGCCGCCATGGCACCCAGGTGAACGGTGGAGTTGTCCGCAGCGCTAAACTCCAGCCCGGGGATCGCATCACTCTGGGGAATGGCACCCCCACAATCGTCTTTCTGGACGGGCCGTCGGTCTCATCGACTCCCTCGGGTGCTCGCTCGCTGCCCCACGACAGCATCGGCGACACCGCGCGGGATCTTCTCACCCGTGTCTCCAGTCAGTCAGGTGGTTCGGACCTTGAAAAGCTCTCGCTGTTCCTCGAGGCGGCGCAGCGTTTTAGCGGAACACAGGTGCTTGAGGAGGTGCTCAACACCACAATCGAGTACACCCTTCGCCTTACCTGTGCGGAGCGTGGCTTTGTCTTCCTGGGAAGCGATGTTGGCTCGCTGCGGCTGCGAACTGGGCGCGCCAGCGACGGTTCCATGCTCCATGACGATTCTGCGATCTCCCGCTCCATCATTCGCGATGCCGCGCAGTCCGGTCTCGACTACATCCTGGGCGATGCAACCGCCACCGGCGCTGCGATCGGCCGGGAAAGCATCATCGTTCACGATCTGCGAAGCGTGATCGCGATCCCTCTGCGCAGAAGAAATTCCGGAACATTGCTTGGATTGCTCTATCTGGACAGCCGCCTGCAATCCTGCAACCTGAGCACCGTCAGCCGGGAAATCTTGCACGCGATCGCCACCGAGACGGCCACTCTTATCGAGAACGCCCGGATGCTTGAGGCGGAGCAGGCAGCCGCACTGATGCGCAAGGAGATGGAGATTGCCGCGGCGATTCAGCAGCGCATCATCTCGAGCGCGATGCCGACGGTTCCCGGCTTCACCCTGCGCGCCCGTACGCTGCCGTGCGCCGAGGTTGGCGGGGATTTCTACGACGTCATCTGCACGCCGGAAGGCTGCGTCGCCATCATCGCGGATGTCTCGGGGAAGGGGATGTCTGCCGCGCTGCTCGCCTCGATAGTCCAGGGCATGATGTACGCGCAGATCAGCGGAGGCGTGTCACTGGTGGACACGATCAGCTCGGTCAATGACTTCCTGTGCGCACGCGTCTCGGGCGCCAAGTACCT